>WQVX01000024.1 GCA_009785615.1 Defluviitaleaceae bacterium
TCAGAAAAGGGATTCGCTTTTCTAAATCTCACTTAATGCACAGGGTGGTTGTTGGACTCGTTATCAATTTTTGGTTTTTCAATTATGTTGCTTGGCTACCTCTACTGTTTTAAGACATTCCCTATTTTCTGCTTTTTCGCTTCAGATTTTATTTCATGCGTTTGATGTGCAATCTTACCGCCTTAAACGGAACTAAAGAAACTCAATACAACTTGAGCGAGGGCAATAGCATTATCGCCCATGTAGAGTGAATTGCGTAACTCCAAAACCGGAATAAATGTTAAACCATAGATAACACAGCAAGACACAGCATAGAAAACATATTTTTTCACTATGCTCAATGACTGTTTTTCTATAAATACAATCCGTATAATGCAGTAGACTGAATAGAAAGCCAATGTCAACAGTCCAAACGATATTGCATACAGAAAAATAAACCGATTACCACTCTCTGTAAATCTAAATACATGAGGGAAAAAACTCATGACTTGGAGCAACGCAAGTGAAATCATTGCTGTGATCGTCTTTTTCATATGCAACGGTTGTTTTTTGGCAAAGCGATATATGGTGAAGATTACTATACTCACGAAGCCCAAGACGGTTAGGATGTTTAACATTGGCACATTGTCGATTGCGTTGCCTGCGGGAATATTCTCAATCTGCAAATCAAACAATGTAGCCATAAACACACTTGCTGTAAGAAATGCTCCCTCATGATTTGCATGTAATCCATCTCTAGCATACAAAGAAAGCCCTTGAATAGTTCTGTATGCGTAAACCCAAGCATCACCCGCATTTATTAAAATGATGTTGTTCTCATATGCAGCTTGTTTGTGTGCATCAGTCAAAAAGGCTTGTAATTCCTCATTAGGTTGACCATTTATATTAGCCCACGCCGGGCTATATAACACAGGCGTAGCACCGCTATCTCTTATTTGTTGGCTGAATAATTGAATATCATTTAGAAACAAGTCCATATCATTTATTGAACTTCTGCCACGGGCTTGCATGACAACATAATCAAAATTTCCGTTTTGCATTTCCCTCATGGCGTTATCTCGCATAGTACCATCTAAGTTTACGCCATTTTCGGACACGTCAACATATGTTATTTCAATTCCGTGTAATCGTGCAAGTGCCTGTAATTGGCTTGGAACATTTCCGGTCCGTATATGGCTGTTGCCTACAAATAAAATTGAAACGGAGTTATATCCGTTATCTGTACTTTGATTTGAGCAACCAACAAATATATAAATGAGCGTGAGCAAAGCCCAAAATCTAATTATGAGTTTTGTATGTGTGTTCATCAATAGCCCCCGCAAATTTCAAACTAATTACACAACTGATTATAGCATGAGCAAGGGATAAAGTCATAAACGATATTTCGATATATTGTAGTACGATTAAAGATGTGCTTGACAAAATAAGAGAAGTAAAGGGCCGGCAATAGATAGCCACCAACCAATTTCATCTTGACATTTTATATCATATGCAATACAATTATTGCATATGATATAGTTAAATTATATGGAGGTTTTGCTATGCACTATATTATGGCTATGATTGGGTCAGTTGCTTTTTCTATTGGTGTCATTGTTTTTATGGTTCTTCGCAGCAAAGAGAAAATTGCTGTTGCTACGGCAATAAGCCAAAAATCTTTTGAACAACTTGCTGTAGACTTAAAACAAGAACTTGCCGACATCAAAGAAAAAGTTTCCTCTATGGAAAAAATGATGAAGGATGTTCAATAACTATGAACAATACACCAAAATATTTGATGCCCTTTCTCACCCTGCAAGAATCAAAATCTTTGGGGTATTGTTAAAAGAAAGGCAATATGTAAGCGAATTAGCCCGAATCGTTAATATCAGTAGAGCATTGCTGTACATGCACTTGAAGAAACTTGAAGTTGCAGGGCTGGTAGTCGGTCATGCCGAAATCTCATCAAGCGGAAAAGCAACAAAATATTATGAAGCTATAGTATTTGAGGTAACAATAAATCCCTCTTTATTGATTGAACTCTCAGAAACTATCGTTGTCACGACAGCTAAAGATGATTAAGAATAACTTAAACTTCATTTTAGCAATGCCGTGCTAAATTTATTTTTAACTTGACAAGGAAACAAATTCCTAGTTATTATATTATATATTAAGCGGTAAGGCACTATGAGCCAGTATTGGTTCGTGGTGCCTTTTTTGAAAAAATCAATTAGTTAAGTTTATTCCGGGTAAAATTGTGTGAATTCTATCGCAGCCGCTCGATCAGATAAATTTTAATCTCGGTGAAAACAGAAGGGAGTTCGTTTTTATGAAAAGAAATCCAGCAATTCTATTACTGGCATTTTCTGTTGTACTTTTGCTTAGTGCTTGTGAAGATCAAGGGGTGCGCTTGAACATGGCTACCGGCGGTGTTACAGGTACTTATTATCCTTTTGGTGGTGCAATGGCAGCGGTTATTAATGCTAATACAGACATTAGTATTACAGTTATGGCCTCCGGTGCTTCTGCTGATAATATTCGTCAAATTGCTGCCGGTGATGCACATATAGCTATTGCTCAAAATGATGTAATGCACTATACCTTCACAGGAACCGGGATTTGGGAAGGGCATACCCCGGTTACTACTTTAACTACATTAATGTCCCTTTATCCGGAGACAGTGCAAATAATTGTGCTTGAAGATTCCGGAATTTATAGTGTAGAGGACTTGCGTGGGCGTAGGGTTTCTATTGGTGACATGGGCTCCGGTGTAGAAGCTAACGCTATGCAAATTTTGGATGTTCATGGGTTATCTACTGCTGATATCTCTGTAATTAACCTTGGCTTTGGCCCTTCAGCAGATGCCATGCGGGATGGACAACTGGATGCTTTTTTTGTAACCGCAGCAACTCCAAATTCTGCAATTATGGAACTGTCCATCGCACGTAATTTGCGTCTTTTATCCATGTCAGACAGCATGATCCAAGCTTTGATGGCACGCCATCCTTTTTACACAAGAGTTACTGTAACTGAAGCAGATGGATATACATTTGTTACTGAACCTGTTAACACTGTGGCTGTGCAAGCTACTTTGGTAGCATCTACAAATTTGGATGAACAAGTTGCTTATGACATCGTTAGGGCACTTATTGAAAGGCAAGCTGACATTGGTCATGCTCGTGGAGCATATATAAATCCACATAATGCTGTGCAATCTATCAGTGTAGACTTCCATCCCGGTGCCCGCAGGTTCTTCCAAGAAATAGGTGTTTTGGATTAGATTTTGGAATATCTTTAGAGCTAAGTACAGGATTTGCTTGATTTTAACTGTAATAACTATAATAGTAATCGTCACAACTGTACAACGCTCTTACTTTTTAACACTGATAAATGCACGAGATAATTCTATTCTACTTCGATATCCTGTTAACTATTATGATATGTTTGCAATCAGCTATGTACATTCAGTTAACAAAAGCATTGTATTAGAGCTATTTGATATCCGTCAAAATCAGATTATTTTGACCGCCCTAGAGTTTGAAACCTTTGGGGCGGGTATGCCTACCGAATTGGAACCGGGCCAGACTTTGACGCATCTGCCCGGTGGTGGAATGCGCATTGATGGTTTTGATCGTTACATTAATAATTTGCAAATTTTGGTTGGTTATAATACTTCTCATACTTTGCATTTGGGAAAGAAATCCATTCCATTAGATACTTTAGTAGATCCCGGTCAACCTGTGCAGTTTACCATTAGGCATTTTTTTACTATTCGATTTTAATAGACTTCTTACAATTGCCGGATCAAGAAGTCTAATAGAGAGAAAGGTTCTTATGCGAGATATAGATGAAAAGCGGACAGAAGCAATAAGTGATGAAGAAAGTCAACAAATTTTAGCTCAGTATGATCAAGCATCAAATACGCGCATATACCGGGGCTTGCCAAAGACAGCAGTACGTTGGTTGTGTGTAGGTTTTACCTTGTTTGTACTAGCTATTAACACATTTATTATGTGGCCTCCGCAAGTCCATCGCTCTTCATTTGTTGGGCTTGTTATTTTCCTTACTTTTTTACTTTATCCTGCTAACAAAAAAAATAACGTCAAAATCAACTATGTTCCTTGGTACGATATAATATTTGCATTTGTTGGAATGGCCTGTTTCCTCTACTACGCTTTCAATTTCAGAACCATAGTGGGACAAATGGCTACTTTTACTACTGTTGATTTGATTGTTGCCATTACAGGTATTATTATACTTTTTGTTGCTTGCCATAGGGTAGTAGGGCTTCCTTTGATGATTGTGGTAGCAACTTTTATTGGCTATGCGTTCTTTGGACGCTTTATACCCGGCCAGTTTGGACATGCGGGATTCCGCTTTGAGAGAGTCTTTACCTACCTTTTTTACACTACAGAAGGGGTTATAGGAATACCTACGGCTGTTGCCTCTACATTTATTTTTGTTTTTATTTTGTTTGCTGCATTTTTAGAAAAAACCGGCATTGGGCAATTTTTTATTGATATATCCACCGCTCTTACAGGAAAAGCAGCAGGAGGCCCCGCGAAAGCAGCAGTTGTTGTTTCTGCTTTGGGCGGAACCATAACCGGCAGTTCTATTGCAAATACAGTGGCATCCGGTTCATTTACCATTCCTATGATGAAGCGTTTGGGTTACGATAAAAATTTTGCCGGAGCTGTAGAAGCCTCAGCATCTACAGGTGGACAAATTTTACCCCCTATTATGGGGGCAGCCGCATTTTTGATGGTAGAGATCACAGGAATACCATATTCGCGGATTCTTTTGGCGGCGATTATACCGGCACTTTTGTATTTTATCTGCGTTTTTGCCGGTGTTCACTTTGAATCAAAGAAAAAAGGATTACGTGGTTTGCCCGCTGAAGAAATACCAAAAGCTATACCACTGTTTCTTCAAAAAGGTCATTTGTTATTAGGTATTGTTGCTGTTGTATTTTTCCTTGCAACAGGGTCGACCCCTACAATGTCAGCATTTTTTGGTATTTTGGTGTCGGTTGCGGTTAGTATGATCCGCAAAGATACACGTCTTAATTTCACAAAAATTTTTGATGCGTTAGAGTTAGGCGCACGCAACATTGTAAGCGTAGCAGTAGCTTGTGCTATGGCGGGTATAATAGTTGGTATAGTGGCTCTTACGGGTTTAGGTATCACATTTTCAAATGCTATGGTAAGTTTAGCTGATGGAATTGGACACGAGACTGTTCGACTATTGGTAGTACTATTTTTCTGTATGCTTGCCTCTCTTATATTGGGAATGGGTGTACCCACAACTGCTAAGTATGTTATTTTAGCTACTGTAACAGCACCTATTTTAGTACAATTGGGAATTCCATTGCTGGCTGCTCATTTCTTTGTTCTCTATTTTGGAACCGATGCAGATATAACCCCACCTGTAGGACTGGCTTCTTACGCGGGAGCGGCTATCGCCAGAGGAGACCCTATGATAACCAGCCTTCACGCTACTCGCTTGGCGGCTGCGGCCTATATTGTTCCTTTTATTTTTGCTTTAAGCCCGCAAATGCTGTTTATAGACACAAATGCCTTTGAGATCATACAGATTACAATAACCGGAGTTGTTGGCATAGTAGCTTTAGCATCCGGGCTTTTTGGCTATCTTCTACGTAATATGCGTTGGTATTTACGAGTTTTAGCTATTTCTGCCGGGCTGGTTATGATTAACCCCGGTTGGATTGCCGGGGCAATAGGTATGGCAGTTGTTGCAGGAATTGTTATATGGCAATTATTCCAAAATAAAAGAGATGCATTAGTTTCGGCTGCATAATAGGTTTTAAATAATGTATGGAGGCTTACGATGATAATTTTGCGCAAGCCTCCATTTTTTTGACCAAATAGATTATAATAATAAATATGGAATATCCGGTAAAAACAATAGGAATTTGTGTTAAAGTTTGAATTTAGGAGAGAAAATTGTGAAAGATATGTTCAGGTTCCTGAGAGAGCTTAAAGGGAACGCTAAAACAAGTCTAGTGTTAGATCCAATGTGGTGTTTACCATTTAATATGTATGCGCCTTTTGTGGCACTATATATGTTTAGCTTGGGGCTGGGAGATTTTGAGATTGGTTTGCTGTTGTCTATAGGAACTTTTGCCAATGTTATAATGGCGTTATTAAGTGGTGTAGTAACTGATAAATTTGGGCGCAAAAATACACTTATAATAGCAGATTTTGTAGGATGGAACATTCCGGTGTTGATTTGGGCATTTGCTCAAAATTTTTGGTGGTTTTTGGTAGCGGCACTTTTAAATAGTTTTTCTCAATTTGGTATGGTTGCATTTGAGTGCACATGGCAAGATGACCTTGAAGAACATAAATTCTCCAGGACTGTTAGTTGGTTTCATATTAGCTGGCATATAACTATATTGTTTACTCTTATATCGGGATACCTTGTAGCACAACATACAGTTGTTCCTGTAATGCGAGGATTGTATTTATTTGCCTTTGTTTTAATGGGTGCCCGACTCGTGATCTTACAATTTCTTTTAAAAGAAACTAACAGAGGAAAAGAACGTATGGAGGCCACAAAAGATAAATCTATAGTAAAACTGCTGTCCGGCTATAAAGAAGTTATTTTACAAATGAGGAAATCTAAGGGCATGGTACAGATGTTGATTTTACTTCCTATGGTACATATCTACATTATGGTCACCAGTACCTTTTTTGGACTCTATGCCACTCAAAATCTTGGTATCGGTGAGTACTTTTTAGCATATTTTCCTGTGATAAGATCAGTAATTACACTGATGTTTTTCTTTTTTATCCAAACCCCTATGTATCGCTTTAAAGCTCAACATGTAATGGGCATTGGGCTTACATTATATATACTAAGTCATAGCCTACTTTTAATAGCACCTCCTCAAAATATGATTTGGCTTATAATTTATGCTGTAATAGATGCTTGCGCAGCTTCAATGTTTTTACCAAGATTTGATACGCAATTGTTTAGCTCATTAGATGATAAAGAGCGAGCCAGATGCCGTGCCTTAATTACAGTAGTAACACTAGCTATAGCTAGTCCTTTTGGTGCTTTAGCCGGATTTTTGGCAAATATAGATAGGCGATTACCGTTTATGCTTAATATGATAATTTTCGTATGCATGATCTATTTTGTGGTTCGTACACAAAATAAAAATGAACCTGTCTCGCATTAAGCGGCATAAGATCAGAGAGGATGAACCATTGTGTTCAAATTTTTGTTCACTCTAAAAGGAAATACTAAAGCGTGTTTATTTACAGAACCTTTGTGGGGTATACCTTTTAACTTATATGGGCCATTTGTAGTATTGTATATGTATCACCTGGGTGTACTGGATATTGAGATTGGAATAATAATGTCTGTAGGGCGACTGGTACAAATGGTAATGGCTTTACTGGGTGGTGTAATAACTGACAAATTTGGCCGGCGTAAAACTACCTTTATTGTAGACTGCATATCTTGGAGCATCCCAATGTTAATTTGGGCATTTTCTCAAAATTTTTGGTGGTTTTTAGCAGCTGCGTTAATCAATGGAGTATTTCCTGTTACATCAGTATCGTGGGAATGTTTATGGGTAGATGATGCAGAAGAGAAGCAAATAGGCCCTGTAGTAAATTGGATATATATAAGTGGTCTTATGGCAGTATTTTTTGCACCCATTGCAGGATATTTTGTACATGGCTATGGCGTTGTTCCTGTAATGCGCATTTTATATCTGATATCATTTGTGTTTATGACAGCAAAATTTATAATTTTGTACATCTACTCTACCGAGACAGAGCGGGGCAAAGAACGCATGGAAGCTACAAAAGATATCCCTATGGCTAAAATGTTAGCCGGATATAAGGATGTCTTTAAGCAGATACTTCAGTCAAGAGAAATGGTACGTGTCTTGATGATGCAAGCCATAGTAGGCGTTATTTTGATGGTTTCAGGTACTTTTTTTGCTTTATATACAACTCAAAACCTTTCTATACCGGAAGAATTTATGGCATACTTTCCAATACTACGTGCAGGTATTATGTTAGCCTTTTTGCTGTTTATACAAGAAAAGCTTGATAAATTTAAGCCTTGTTATGTTATGATGTCCGGCATTGTCTTAACTATATTGTCTTTAGTATGGTTGCTTACTGCGCCACCACACAATTGGATATGGCTAGTGATATATATCATTATTGATGCGTGTGCTATGGCTCTAATTTTACCACGGATAGATGCACAAGCGGCGAGTGCAATAGATCCCAAGGAAAGGGCACGCATACGTAGCCTGTTTAATATGATAATTTTAGCTGTATCAAGCCCCTTTGCCTTTTTTTCAGGTTGGTTGTCTGATACAAATAGACAGTTACCTTTTGTATTGAATTTGGCGATGCTTGGCCTTCTGGCATTGATCGTGCTGTATGACAATAAGAATCAGAAAAAATAGACTGCTTTACATTTTTTGTTACAAGAGATATAATTAATTGACCAATTTTATAAAGATTGGTCAATTGTTTTTGTATATCTTTGTGAAAAAGGCGAAAGGGGTTTTATAAAATGATTTTATTTAACTTTAGAGAAGAACTTGAAAAAATGAAAAACGGCCCCTTTGAAGGATCAGCGTACATACAGCCTTTGGGTATGCCATCACCAACTATTGCAGTTGTTGATGACGACGATGTAAAGGCTATTAAAGTAAGCCAACGAACCACTAGAGAAGATGGTGTAGCCATCCTTATATCATCGCTGACAAAACACTGTGATTTGCAAGCAGGCGACAGGTTGACAATAACAGGCCGAGTAGGATCCGGTGCCCCGGACAGTAGTTGGGGGATGGTATTACGCCGAGGTTCTCCGGACTGGAAACAATTGACCCATCAGATAACGCCTATGGGTCTGTTTTCTTTAACACATCTGCTGGAAGCAGTTGATTTAGATGTTGTATTTTGGCTTCAAACCAATCACTGGGGTGAAACATCTCCTACAATGGATTTTTTTATAGATAGTATTCTAATCACGCGGATGCAAACAAAGATTATTGCAGATGAACGAGATATTATCTATACATTATCAAATGATGATTTTTTTCAATCTTTTAATGAAAAAATAGTCATTACCTTAGCGGAAAAAGATGAAATTAATAACAATGAGATGTGCTTACGTCGCTCCGGTAATCCGGTTATTACTGTATGTAAAGGTAACAATGAAAATATTATACATATAAGCAGAAGAACTCAAAACTGGGATGGGCTAGACATAATGCTACAACCTTTTGAGCTTTTACAGGGTAATAAATATCAACTTCAAGTAACAGGACGTATAGATGGCTCTGCCCCACCAAAATCTGTTATTATGTTACAAGGGGTACCAACATATACTTGGGAACATTTGATAGAAGTCAAATCGAATGATTCATTTATCTTAAAGCATAATATTAGCCCTGATGATTTAGAAAAGTGGATAGCTATTAGGATTGCTACAAATATTCCGGGGACTGATATGTCATTTTTTATTGACTCAATTGAACTTTGTGTTATGTAATTTGCCTAATGACTTTGCTTTGCAAAAATAAGAACAGCCCTTCACTTAGAAATTTTTCAGGACTGTTCTTTTTTATTTTCTGCATCTTTTTTACTGCCTTTAAAAGCCGGTTTTACGATCCCATTAACAATGCCATTATGGCTTTTTGTACATGGAGTCGATTTTCTATTGCATCAAATATTGAATTTGCGTGGGTTTCAAAAACTTCCGAAGATATTTCTTCACCACGGTATGCAGGCAAACAATGTAATACCATGGCCTTTGGATCTGCCAAATCTAATATATTATTATTAATTTGAAAGTCTGCAAAAGTTTCTTTACGGTCATCTTCATCAAATTCCTGCCCAACACTTGCCCATCTGTTTGTTACTAAAACGTTTGCTTTTTCAACAGCCAACTGCGGCTTTCGGGTAAGAAGAAAGTCGTCCGGATTTCTATTTGTAAACTCTTTTACAAAAGTTAATACATCCGGGTGAGGGTCAAACCCTTCCGGTACCGCTACAGAAATTTTAAGACCGCAGAGAAGCCCGCCTACAATCAGGGAATTGCATACATTGCTACCATCACCTATATAGGCCAGTCTCACATCTTCCAAAGCACCTTTGTGCTCTCTTATAGTCATTAGGTCAGCTAGAATTTGGCAAGGATGAGAAAAGTTTGATAGGCCATTAATAACCGGGACTGTAGACCACTGTGCCAATGATTCTACATCTTCTTGTTCAATAGCAAGAAGCATTATACCATCTACATAACGGGACAGTGCTTGGGCAGTATCCCTAATAGATTCGCCTTGTGCAAATTGCAAGTCATTTGCACTTAAAAATAAAGCCTGCCCTCCTAATTGATACATACCTGTTTCAAATGAAACACGAGTACGTGTAGATGGTTTTTTAAAGATCATTGCTAATGTTTTGCCTGACAATACTTTGTGATCTTTATTATTCTTGAGGTCACGCTTCATCTGATCAGCCAGGTTTAAAATATTAAGTATATCTTCTTTGGTAAGATCCATTAGTTTAGTAAGGTGTTTTTTCATTAACAAGCCTCCATTATAGTTTGCGCATTACACTTTCAAAAACCTCAAGACCTGTATCAATATCTTCCATACTGATTATTAAAGGAGGCAAAAAGCGTATTACATCTGTGCCGGCTGTTAGGCCGGCAAGCCCCGATTCTAACAACTTAGTATTAACATAAGAAGAAGATATCCCTTCTATTTGTATACCAAGCATTAATCCTTTGCCGCGTATGCCGGATACCTTTGCCAGCCCCATAGATTCTATTCCTTTACGAATATAATCACCTTTTTTAGGTACATCAGGTAAAATGGAATCTACAATGTCTAAAGTAGATAAAGCAGCAGCACAACAAATTAAATTAGAACCATAGGTGGAGCCATGATCTCCCGGCCTTAGTACATGATGAAGGTTTCTGTTAACGATAAAGCCTCCCAATGGTAATCCGCCGGCAATGCCTCCTGAAAAAGAGATAGCATCAGGCATAATACCATAATTTTGGAAAGCAAACCATGAACCGGTTCTACCTACACCTGTTTGGGATTCATCTATCATTAGCAACCAGTCGCGCTTACGACATAATTCTGCTGCTTGCCTTACATATTCTACACTCAATGGGTTAACGCCACCATCGCCTTGTATAAGTTCTATGAGTAGTGCGCAAACATCTTCTCCTTGAGAATTTAAGTCATTCATATCCTCTATAGGTACATGACGGAAACCGGGTACAAAGGGGTCAAAATGTTGGTGAAGTTTTTCTTGCCCTGTAGCAGATAAAGCCGCCAGGGTACGACCATGATAAGAGTCGTTTAAAGTTATAATAGTAGACCGTCCTGTACCATATTTATCCTTACTATATTTACGGGCAACTTTAATTAGCCCTTCTATGGCTTCCGAGCCGGAATTAGAGAAATATACTCCACTCATGCCGGAAAGCTTGCAAAGCCGCTGGGCCAATTGACCGCCGGGTTCGGTATAATATATGTTAGAAGTATGTGCTAATTCTCCGGCTTGAGCCACAATTGCTGCTACCCAGTCCGGATTGGCATGACCTACTGAACACACTCCCATACCGGACATAAAGTCAATGTACTCTTTGCCGGAGGCATCCCACAGTCTACAACCATTACCGGAAACAAAGGCTACCGGATAACGCTCGTAGGTGGGTAATACATATAAATCATATTGGGATCTTAATTCTTGAGACATGGTAATCCTCCTCTAATAATACCATGATTCCAATCCCCAATTGGTAAAAAGCTCTAATTTAAGCAGAAAGGGGATTTATCATAAACATGTGTAAGTTGGATAATTATGTCTATCCCTCCGGAATACGCCAGTGCCGTTGTTGTATCTTCCGCATTCCTCACCCTCCTAAAACTGTTTTATTTAGATTGTACATTAATTTACGGAAAAATTCCAATAATCTATTTTAATGATACAAAAATCGAACCTTGTGTTTTTACTAAAAAATGGGTAAACTTATGATAGGCTTCTTAAACAATTATGCAAGAAGTCTATTAACATATTCAAGGAGGCAATATATGCTAAGAATTTTAACAGATACCGGAAGTGATATTACCTATTTAGGCGCAAGTGATGCACAGGTAGAAATTGTTGAGCTTGATGTAAAATTTGATGAATTTCCTTACGATTACCGAAACGATACAGATTTTAGTGTGTTTTATTCAAATTTGGAAAAATCTAAAAATCTGCCTAGTACAAGCCAAGTTAATCCATCTCAATACTTAGATATTTTTAATGATGTTAAAGAAAAAGGAGACGAGATGCTTGTTGTTACTCTATCCGGTGGATTAAGCGGCACCTATTCTTCAGCATTAATGGCACAAGAGGAATGTGCTTACGATGGTATAAGTATAGTAGATTCAAAAAATGGTATTGTAGGTCAGCGTTTGATAGTGGAGCAAGCTATTAAACTTAAAAATGAAGGAAAAAATCATAAAGAAATAAAAGATGTACTGGAAGCCTTTCGAGAAAAAGTAGTTCTTAGTGCTTGTTTGGATAGCCTAACCTATCTAAAAAAGGGAGGCCGCGTACCTCCGGCCATGGCACTTATTGGCAATGCACTAAAGATTAAGCCTGTTATTCTTATTAAAGATGGCAAGGTAGATCCATTGGATAAAGTACGTGGACTTGCAGCCGGTAAGCGAGTTTTATGGGATAATTTTGAAAAGGAAGGCTACGATGAAAACTATCCCATTTACTTTGGTCATACAAACAGCGAAGAATCAGGAAAAGCTTTTATGGAAGAAACAGTAGAAAAGTTTGGTATAAAAAATTACAAACTTTTTCCTGTAGGTGCTGTAATTGGTACCCATGCAGGCCCTAACTGTATAGTTTTGCTGTATGTAAAAAAATAATGTTAATTCAAATTTGATAAAAACTAAGCCGTTTGTTAGGAAAATTTTCTCTTTATTCAGAGACTATTTCTCAACTAACGGCTTACTTTTTGTTGTCAAACTTACAGTATGATATAATTGTTTTTGTAACACAGAATAACTAGGGAGGATATTTTTTTATGATGCAATATTTCATTTACAGCGATTACTTAATTTGGATTATTATGCGTGTAGTTGTAACAATAGTTACTACCTTGCTTGTAACAAAAATTTTTCATAAGATCTGGAATCTATTCGACACTAATACACTTCACCAAAAATTTATCTATAATGTGCTTCATGTAGCTATTTGGACGATAGGGATTATAGTGACATTACAGAGGATTCCTCAATTTGCAGATGCTGCGGTAGCTTTGGTTGCCGGTTCCGGCATTATAGCTCTTACAATCGGGCTGGCAGCGCAAGAATCACTTAGTAATGCATTAAATGGATTGTTTATCTCTATCTCCAAGCCATTTGAGGTAGGTGATCGTATTCATCTTGTAAATGCAAACATTACAGGTTTTGTTGAAGATATAACCATTAGGCACACAGTAATCAGAACTTTTATGAACAGTAGGATAATTATTCCCAACTCAGTTATTAATCAAGAACTGATTGAAAATTCAAACTTCTGTAATCCACAGGCTTCATCTTTTATAGATGTTATTGTCACATATGATTCAGATATAAAAATAGCTTGTGATATCATGGCAAGGGTTATTGGTGATCATGAGAATTTTATAGATACTCGTACAATAGAACAACTTGAAACAGATCCAAAAGTTCCGGTATTTGTACGTACACTTGGACTTTATGGTGTAGAATTGAGGGCAAGCATGTGGACAGCTAATATTGCTAATAATTTTGCTGCGTGCAGTGATGTCCGCAAAAGTATTTTTTATGAATTTAAAAAAGCCGGAATTTGTATTGCTTCCGGTAAAATTATTGACTCTTTAATCCAAAGATCCAATATATAATTGCAAGAAGTCTAATAAAGAAAAAAGGATGGATAAAAATGTTGGAAATGCAAGGCAAATACAACAGTGCAAAAATTTTTAACGATAATGTAGAAGAAACTGTACTCTCACAAATATATGAACTATTAAACCAACCCTTTGCAGAAGGAAGTAAGATACGCTTTATGCCGGATGTTCATGCCGGTATGGGTTGTGCCATCGGTACTACCATGACTATCAAAGATAAAATTGTTCCAAATTTAGTAGGCGTGGACATTGGCTGTGGCATGGAAACTGTTCTGTTAAAAGAAAAGCATATTGAGTTTAAAAAACTTGATAAAGCTATCCATCAGTATATCCCGGCAGGATTTGATACAAGAAAAACACCTCATCATTATGTAGATAAAATTGATTTAACAGAACTACGCTGTGCTAAGCATATGAAAATGGAACGAGCAATACTTTCCATTGGAACTTTAGGTGGTGGTAATCATTTTATTGAATTAGCAAAAGATGAGGATGAAAACTTATTTTTGATAGTACATTCCGGAAGCCGTAATTTGGGCAAACAAGCAGCAGAATATTATCAAAAAATGGCTGTAAAAGATTTGAAAGAAAAGGACATTGCTGCACCAAAATCTTTGGCTTATGTTTCAGGTAGCCTTTTTGATGATTATCTTCATGACATGGCTATGATACAAAATTATGCAGATATCAATCGTAAGGCCATCATAAAAGAATTAGAAAAGCGAGTAGGTTTTAGCGTTGAGGATTCTTTCTCCACCATTCACAATTATATTGATTTAAATATGAAAATTTTGCGTAAAGGAGCTATTTCAGCCAAAAATGGAGAAAAAGTACTTATCCCCATGAATATGCGAGATGGCAGCCTAATATGCGTAGGTAAAGGTAACGATGACTGGAATCAATCAGCACCTCACGGAGCAGGCCGCGTAATGAGCCGCTCTGCTGCTAAAGAGCGGATTACTCTTACCCAATTTGAAAAAGCTATGGAAGGAATCTATTCTACCACCATAAGCAAAAAAACTATTGACGAAGCTCCTTTTGCTTACAAACCCATGGAAGAAATAATTGCTAACATAGGCGATACAGTAGATATAATAAAAACACTCAAGCCTTTGTTTAATTTTAAAGCAGCAGAATAAATTTAGTTTATTTATCACATACTAGAGCCATGAACAAAACAATACTTTCGGCTCTGGTTGGTATAGTTACAGGCTTTGCTAATGGGCTGTTTGGATCCGGTGGCGGGACTCTTCTCGTACCGGCCTTACAGCGTTTTTTTGATATTGAAACCCATAAATCACATGCTACTGCTTTATCGGTAATTTTGCCTTTATCCGTTTTAAGTGCATGGATATATGTCCGTGGAGACACTGTAAACTGGCAAGCAGTTTTTTGGATTACCGTCGGAGGTGTGCCCGGTGGTTTTACAGGTGCCTTGCTTCTTAATAAAGTGTCATCAAAATGGTTGCATAGGATATTTGGTGCTTTTATGATAACAGCGGCACTTAGGCTGATATTCTCTTAAAGGATAGTGAAAGTATGTGGTTAGGCTATACATTGACAGGTTATTTAGCCGGTACAATCAGTGGTATGGGTATTGGAGGCGGCGCGTTGTTAATCCCTGCATTAGGGATATTTTTTGGCATGAATCAGCAAGCCGCTCAAAGCATCAACTTGCTATATTTTATTCCAACAGCGATTATTGCAGTAATAACTCATCAACGAAAAGGAAATATTGATCCCAAAGGCTTATTAAAATTAGTTGTCTTTGGATTAATAGGAGCTGCCATTGGTGCTACCATAGCCATGTGGGTTAATGCAAACAGCTTACGAACAATATTTGGAATTTTCTTATTAACTATGGGCGTAATGGAAATTTTAAAAAAGGGGAAAACAAAGAATGGATCAACAGACATTTGAAGGAATAAAGCAAAGTTTTAAAGAGGCAGATTTAGATACAAAAATAGATATGTATGCAACTGTGGAGGGTCTGTCGCATAGTCAATATAAAGAATTATTAAAGATGTTTCCGCTTAATGCACTTGATCGGCTGGAAGCAGCATTGGCTTAGTGTAGCTTGGCGTAGCTATTTGCTGCGCTTTTTTAAATTTATAAAAAGAGGATGAATTAAAATTTTAAGATTTGGGGCGATATTTTCTATAGTACTTGCTTTTATGTATATGGCCATAACTTATGCAACGTTAACAAAGACACTCTTGCCATTTTTGGTTATATGCTTTGTTGCAATAGGGGTGATAAACCGGCGGTACACCTTGGTATTTTTGATAACAGCTATATTGATTCATGGATTTGGGGTATTAACATATTTATTTGTGTCTCCTCGCCCTGTAGTAGAACAGTTGAATTTTGTGCTTGTGCATTTTTGTGCATCACTAATGCTTTTTTTATTTTGGCTTCTGGATAAACACTATCGTTCTGTTTTTAATGAAAATAAAATTTTAAAATCTACACTTACAGAGCTTGAAGGCTATAAAAACACCGGTAGTATACTTAACTATACTCATTTTTTATCACATATAAACTATATACAAGCTTCAACAAGTAGAAGAGGTTGTAAAAATCATCTTCTAAAAATTGATGTAAATGAAGATACTCCAAATATTTCAAGTGTAGAGCATGTATTATTAGATTCTGCATCTAAAAAACTTAGAAACAATTTTTATGACCTAATAACCCAAAGAGTAAAGCGAGAGGTACTAATTTTTTTGCAAGATACAACCTTGGCAGGCTGTAGGCAAGCTATTAACAGGCTAAAAGCAGATCTACAAGAAAAGATTACTTTAGATACATTGCCATTTACTTTTAGCTTATACGAAGTAGGTGACGACGATATAGAAACTATTTTAGAAACATGTACGGGGAAGGCGACTTGAAACAATGCTGTATATTATCATGGGCTTTTATTGGTTTTTGCTTGTTTTTTACTCATATTTAACAATATTTGGTGTATACGAAAGAAACAGTATCCGAAAAAAAATAGAGTTGGATCATTACCCTTCAGTTGCTATATTAATTCCATGTCATAACGAGGGTCTGGTTATTGAAAATACCCTTGAAGCTATGGTTAAACTAGAGTATCCCGGTAAATTGGATATTTATGCACTTAATGACAATTCCCATGATAATACAGGTGACATTGCAGAAAGTTTTGCCGGTACTTTTAAACATATACACCATATTGAGGTTCCGGCAGGGTTTCCAAAAGGAAAATCTCGCGTGTTAAATCATGGATTAAAAATATCGGAATCAGACTACGTGTGTATCTATGATGCAGATAATCAGCCGGAGTCTAAAGCCTTAATAGAATTAGTTCATTCAGCAGAAACTATAGAACAGGCTTGTGGTGCCGTTGGTATAGTACGCACAATAAATGCCAATAAAAATCTGCTTACTCGAATGATAGCCATAGAATTTAAAGTATTCCAGCTTATTATGCAGACAGGGCGTTGGAGAAGTTTTAAAGCAGGATCCTTTGGTGGAACCAATATGCTAATTAACAGGAAAATTTTAGAGGAATACGGTGGCTACGATCCCTATGCCTTAGCAGAAGATGCAGAGCTAACCATTAGGCTAACAGCAGCAAAATATACTATTCCTATAAATCATGAATCTGTAACCTGGGAGCAAGAGCCGGAACAGCTAAAGATATACACTAAACAAAGAACAAGATGGCTTATTGGTAATTTATATTTGCTGGAAAAATCCCTTTTAACTATAAAATATTGGAAGGGCGCAAGTTTGCTTCATACAATGCACTATCTGATGACATATTTTTTGTTTGTTGTAATGCTGGTAGTAAATGCAATATTTACTATAATGGTTTTGCTTGGCTTGGTAAGTATATATAGTTGGGTGCCTTTAGTTATGTTATGGTACATGGCCTATGTAGTGTACACCTTGCAAATACTGGTTTCGCTCCAAATCAATAAAACTATGACTATAACCAATTTGCTAATTGGATTTATTATGTACTTTACCTATGCTCAGTTTTTTATCTTGCTATTGATAAGAAGCTGTTGGTTATATCTTTCGAGTAGGATTAAAAAGAAAGTAATTCTTTGGGACAAAACAGAAAGAGTTAAAATTAGGTGAAAAAAATTAGGTTAAAAATGTTATTAATTTTTGCAGGCATATTTGTAGCTTGTTCTTATTTTTACTACAATGAGGTTCCTGCTAATGAGGTAGTTGCTCATATAGAAGCAAATTATATGGATAGCAGAGGCATTGTTCTAAATTACAAAGATGCCACCACTCCACAATATTTAAGTGAATCCATTGGGCTTTATATGCAATACCTGTTAGAAATTAGAGATATGGATCGATTTAGAGAACAAGTTGACCTTTTGCTGAAACATTTTGCAGTAGAAGTAAATGATTATCTTTTTATTAAATGGGAATTAGGAGAGAGAACAACTGTAGGTGCTTTAATAGATGACCTGCGCATAGCCTGGATATTAAACAAAGCGTCTCAAACATTTGACGAGCCTTTCTATCTACAACTGGCAGATAGAATTATAACAACCATAAAAAGCACAATGATTGTTGACAATCGAATGGTGGATTTTTTTGATTGGCATTATAGTATAGCAAAGAACCAATTATTCATGAGCTATTATATTGTAGAAGCTATGGAACTTTATGACTTTCCTGATTATGTATATGAGCCTTTGGAGGCATTGACCGCTGACCCGTTTTTTAAAGAGGTCTATATAAATGGAGAATTATTTGTAGCTGATGAACAAGAAGTCAACATGATAGATCAAAGTCTTATTGCAACAGCTTATTTTAGACGAAAAAATCAAGTAGAGCCAAATTTTCAGCAATTTTTAGAAGATTGTCTGCTAAAAGATGGCTTGATATTTGCAAGATATAATAGGAATACGCTTGAAAGGACAAGTGATAATCAGTCATCTGCTACGTACGCTTTTTTGTTGTATTATTTAGAAATAACAAATCAATTGGAATACTACGCTGCTGTTAGAAAATTGCTGGAGGCTATGCAAACATATGACCCTGTAACAACTCATTTTTTTGACTTTATTAATAGGGAATTAGCTATAGTATAGTGCCTTCCCATCAAAATGATGAGGGTATTCCCTAAGAGCCTGTTTAATATCTTTTCAAAATCAAACGAATGAAGGCCAAAGTAATGAGTTGAGCGAGAGTATCAGTATAGCGTTCGGAATTTTTCCAAAACCGTCTGCTATTAATTTTTTCAAATACACCGCCATTTCTGAGGAAAAAGCCTGAATCCGGCATAATATTTTTTAATTCAATTATGGCCGCTATTGCCTCATCCGTAAGTGCGACTTCCCGTGTTCCGTTGTGCTTGCTGTATCAAAAAATTTTAGAACCTATTTTAAAAGTATTGCATAGTTATAACATAATTGGAGGTTTTGATATGTTAAACTATTACGACAATGAGCATGATGACAATATTATTGATCAATGGGATCAACTTCAACAGATAGTAGGTAAAGGCTGGCCGCACTATAAAGAAGTTGCAATGCCACTGATTACCGGATATTCTGCAACCCCCATATATCCTATGCAAAATAATAAAATGCCTCTGGTGATGTACTTGGTTTTAGCTCAAGTTCTTTTAAAGAAGAGGGAAAATGCAAAAAAAATGCAACCTATCAAGCAATGCCGTTGTCAATAAAATCTGTCCGCTAACAAGCTAAAAAGACAATGGAATGAGGTTGGTGGATAGATATAAGAACTTGTTCCCATTAATTACAGATAGCATCTAAAGCAATACTGCATTATAATATAGCATAGTGGATTAGCTTATTGGCTATAATCAAAGTTTGGTGAACAATTTTTTGTTCATATTACGTTGTTTTTAGCCATTAAACGATATCCAACCGGTGACAAAACGGAACCGGTTGACGTCACCGGCAATAAGGATTATAAACACGGAGGGTCGATGATGAACCAACCTTGTGCTCCACATATGTTGTATATCAGCTACTGGGAATTTTTTAAGCAATATTATAAACCTCAGATTCAAGAGTTGGATATGCTGTTAAAATCCATAGATTCACCTATTTCTGCATCTGAAGCCGCTACAGTTTTAGTTATGAAATCTGAAGAAATAGAAGAAATTATGACTCAAGAAAAGATAAGCTTAATTGACAAGGATAACTTTTTGAATATTATGATGCACGGCAGTAGTCCTTTGTGCCGGCTATTACAAAGGGAATGCTCATGCGGTTCTCCTGACAGGTACAGCCCTAAGCATATCGCATACATATATGGCCTTCAAGATAATCATGTAGCTGAAATATGCCAAGCAAACGGCTATACTGATGTTCCGGCTCATAAACTGCCGGATCTGTTGAATAAGATTTATGTTTTTATAATGCAGTAATAAAGTAGTAAAAAAACACTGTAAGATTCTTTAAAGCCGGCTGATCGCTTTAAAAGAATTTTACAGTGTTTTTTTGTTACAGACTTATGTGAATATAGTCAAAGATTTAAACACGTCCCAAATATTCCCCGGTACGAGTATCAATTTTAATTACTTCACCTGTAGATATGAAAAGTGGTACTTGAACTGTAGCACCGGTTTCTACAGTAGCATGTTTAGTTGCACCGGTTGCAGTGTCACCTTTGAAGCCCGGTTCTGTATCAGAAATAGCAAGTTCTACAAACATAGGTGGTTCTATACCAAATATATTTCCGTTGTGGGATAGTATTTTAACCATTTCATTTTCTTTAACATAACGTAATGTATCGCCTATTTGGCTTGCATTTACGACAGTTTGTTCATAGCTTTCAACATCCATAAAATGATAAAGCTCTCCATCATTATATAGATATTGCATATCTTTACGATCTATATGAGCACGGGGCATTTTTTCAGATGGGCGAAAAGTCCTCTCCACTATACCACCGTTTACTATGCCTCTAAGTTTGCTACGTACAAAAGCAGCTCCTTTACCCGGCTTTACATGCTGAAAATCTATGATTACGTAAAGATCTCCATCTACTTCTATGGTAATACCATTTCTAAATTCTCCTGCTGAAATCATATTGTCTGTCCTCCTGATTTTTGAAATTAGCTTTGTTGCACCAATGCTTGTATGGCCAGCACATATCCAATAGGCCCTAAACCACTTATCTGACCCTGGCATACTGCCGCTGTAACAGATTCATGACGGAAGGCTTCTCTATTATGGATATTGACTAAATGTACTTCAATACAGGGTATGCCCGCTCCTTCGATGGCGTCTCGTAGGGCATAGCTATAATGAGTTAAGGCACCGGGGTTAATTACTATGCCCTCTACCTTGTTATGATGGCATTCTTGGATATAATCTATCAATTCGCCTTCATGATTAGATTGAAAAAAAGCAACCGTAGCCCCAGATCTCTTGGCCTCTTGGGCAATTACAGTATTAATATCTTCTAGGGATTTAGCCCCATATTTTTTTGATTCCCGTACACCAACTAAAAAGTTAAGATTAGGTCCGTTTATGACTGCTATATTCATGTAAAACCACCTTTAAAATTGTTTCAGAAAGTTTATCCACAGTATCATCATCCACATCTATAGTAAAATTACTATAACGCGCATACAAAGGCTCTCTACTAACTAAAAGCTCCTTTATTTTTGTTAAACGATCTTCAGCTTGGCTTAAAAGAGGACGGTTATTTTCTTGTAAAGTGCGATTATATAATTGTTTTGCACTACAACGTAAATATACCAAAAAACCGGATGCTTTAAGTATTTTCATGTTTTGAGGATTAATAACCATACCACCACCGGTTGCTATAATTGTACCGGTATAACTTGCAACTTGACAAGCCACCTTTGACTCAATGTTACGGAAATAAGATTCCCCATACTGTTCAAAGATATGGGGAATGGTCATTTTTAGCCTATCCTCAATTACTATGTCTGTATCTATAAAAGACATATTAGCTTTTTGACTTATTGCCCGACCTATTGATGTTTTACCACTACCCATCATGCCAATTAGTATAATGTTAAGGCTCGTCATGCCGTGGGTTTTTGCTTACCATTTTTGCTCCATTAGTTACAGCTGTAGCAACATCCACATTAAACTGGGCATACATAGAATCAAGCTTAGCATATAACCGTCCTGTTCGTGCTACTACGTACTTTGGGGGTAGATAGTTTAGTGCGTATGCTGCAATATCCATTTGGCAACGCTCGCATTTACATATATCCATCTTTTCAAGCACTGCCGGCAACATCTTCACGACACAATCTTCCATATAGTTTTTCATTTCTATATTAGAATTTGACATAAAACCCTCCACATATCTGTTATGTACTTATATTGTTTTAAGTTTTACTATAGCATACCTCAGCCATAATTAGGTGAATTTATCTAACGTGTATGTAATCGTTGTATCTCACGAATGGCTATGCGCCCTCCACTAACCGTGCCTGTCATTTCTATTTGATAATTATTACTTCGCAAACTTATCGTAAAACCACTGTTTATAGTACCACGGGGTAGATATACAACAGTATTAGCATTTGCATTTATATAATTTATCCTTACGCCATGAGGAAGATACACTGTATAGCTAAGGCTTGCCCGGTTTTGGAGTGTAGGACTAGGACGTACAACGTAACGGTTATAGTCCAGGCTAAACACTACTTGCCAGCGTCTGCTCTCTATAAGTGCCATCCGTTGAGCATGTCGAAAATCTGCTTGGAGTGCTAAAGCAGCATTGGTTAAGGTTCGTCGTTCAATACTGCGAGAAGTAATTAGTGTTGCACTGCCCAAAATTGCCACAATGCCTAATACAATAACTAATTCAATCAGCGTAAACCCTGCGGATAAATGTAGAAGTCTCTTTTTCATTAGTTTTAATCTCCTGAATAAATAACTCTACCGGGACATTATAATGGGTATTTATACGGGATGCAAGGAAAATTGCTATAAAGGGTTAGTATGTCCTTTTAGATAGTGTTTAAGCAGTTGACGTTCCAGCCCTCTTTTAAGCTTAACAGATAAAACATCTTTTTCTGTTAAAGGTTTAACCAATATTGTAGTAACACCTGCATTTTTTCCGCACCATACATCTGTAAATAATTGATCCCCTATGATAACAGTTTCCTTTTTAGTTACTTCCATTTCACCCATAAGGCATTTAATAGATGTAGTAAGGGGCTTGTTAGCCTTGTGAGCCATGGGCAATCCCATAGATTCGTTAAATGAAGTAACTCTTTTTGCATTGTTATTGGAAAGTAGCGCAACTTTAAAACCTATATCCTTTAGATTGCTAACCAAAGTTATTATTTTAACAGGGGGACGCATTTCGTCATAACCTGCCATGGTGTTATCTATGTCATAAATTAATGCCTTAATCCCATGATCGTAAAGACGCTCATATGGAATTTGGAAGATAGAATCAAAATAAAAATCAGGCTTTAGCATTTTTATCTCCTTAATTTGGATATAATCCTTTTGTTCAAATTCACTTTTTTACAATTCCTTAGATATTTAACTCTTCATATATAGAAAAATTGAGCCATAACTGCGAGTAGCTTGCATCTTTAGAAATTTGTATGCGTACTATACGAAGGTAGCGGTAATAATTTGCTAATTCATGAATAAAAGCATTGATATTATCATAATCACCAATAGCTGTTAATGTAGTACGTATCTCTGATACATATCTGTTATATACCCGGTGTGAAGTATGCCCACTTGTATAAAATTCTCGTTCTTCAAGCCTTTGCATGTGAAGGATGTTGCGTACATCTGTAATTACTGCTCCGGCATGACCAAAAGGCTGAATAATAACTTGGCCTCTTTTTTCTGTTTGCAAAACAGCAAGTGTAGCAGCATTTTCCTCATACATATAAAGATTTTGCTGCATAACAGCAAGCAGTCGTTCTTGTAAATGTATACCTTCCCTAAGGCTTTGCAAAACATGTATTCGCTCAGGTAAGATAATTGCAACTACCACCATCACAATTATTGTGTTGGCAGCGATAAAATACATCAAAATTCTTTTAGTCATTAGTTATTTTCCTTAGTTTATATAATTTTTTTATAAGCTTAGTAGCCTTTTCTGTTTTTATATTTATCTAATTCTATAGCATCGGTAATCTCTAAATCTTTTTCACCGGCAAGAGATTCTAAATGGTGAAGAAATTCGTGCCTAAGCACTCTATCTATTTGCTTGCGTAAAAATTGAAGTGAACTTTTACCATACAATTGCATGAAGGATCCATAATAAATATTAATATAGCGTCCCAGCCTGCCACCATAATTATATTGCCCCAGAATAAATAAATTTCCGGTACCTTCAGGGTGGGGCAAAGTATCCGGCAATAGATTTATGCCGCCATTTAAGTCTACAAAGATTTCACAGGGCAACATATCTGTAACTTCATCCAGAAGTTGTCCAAAATCATCAAAAGATATGATTTCATGTTCCATAACAAAACCCCCTTGCAAAATCAATTATACCCCATATATAGAAAAAGTGTAAAAAATTTTTCAGTAGAGATGAAAAAAGTATTATAATGGTTACATATCCAATTTTTTTAAAAATTATGATTGGGAGGGATACAATGCGCACATGGTTTCAAGATGAATCTGTAAGACCTTATTTCCGATTGTTGTACCGAATATTGATTACTATTGTAACGATATTTATATTGTATCACACTTTGCCGGTACTGGTTTCCTTTTTCCTGCCTTTTATAGCAGCTTTTTTGGTAGCGTCTGTTTTTAATCCGTTAATCTGCTTTTTGCAGAAAAAATGGAATGCCTCTCGTAGAATATTATCTGTACTGATGATGTTGGTTGTAGTGCTGTTTATAGCCTCTATCTTAGCAGGATTTATTTATGCACTGGTTAGGGAAATTGTAGCACTGGCTCAAAACATTGATGCAGTGTTAGAGTATTTTGGACAATCTCTTCAGATACTGTGGGCACCTATGTATTGGGTAATGGATATTATTCCGGCTGATGCAGAAGAAATGATGCTTGGTTTGATAGATAGTTTAATGGTATGGCTTCAAACCCAGGGCACAGCTTTTGCTGATGCAGTAGTTGCTAATACTGTAGCCGTTACTACCAGAGTAGGAGGCGGAGTAGTTTCAGTAGTAATTTTTATTATGGCCTCTTATTTCATGATGTCAGATTATCCCAAACTTACAGAAAAAGTTCGTAAACTGTTTACTCCAAAAGCCTACCGGGGATACAGTACATTAAGGGACGCTGCACTTTCTGCTTTGGGACGATATTTGCGAGCGCAATTATTGTTAGCTTTTATAGTTTTTTTAGTTTCTCTCTTTGGATTGCTGATTATTAGGCAAGACTTTGCGTTATTGCTGGCTTTTTTGTTTGGTGTTATAGATTTTTTACCTCTTATAGGCACAGCTATTGTGTTGGTTCCATGGGGAATAGTGAATATATTAACCGGCTCTGTAGGTAGGGGAATTTATTTGATTACTATGTCTTTTGTCATTTTTTTGTTGCGACGTATAATAGAACCCAAAATTGTAAGTAGCCAAATGGGCTTATCGCCATTGGGAGCTTTAGCAAGTATTTACATTGGTATGCGATTGGGTGGTGTATTAGGGTTAATTTTAGGCCCTATTATTGCAATGGTATGTATAAGTTTATATAAGGCCGGTGTACTGGAAGGATGGATTAAAGACATAAACGCTGTTATAGATTTGAGCAAAAGACGTAAGCTGTAGTTCATATTTCTCGTTCATTCCTTTATTCGTCATGAATGTATAAAATTCTCAATTTATTGACAAAAAGCATTGACAACTTCCTGCTTGTGGTTTATTATGAGTATAGACAAAAAGTGTTTGAGTTTGGATAAATATAAATGGAAACGAGGTGTAATCAAATCAACTTCCAAATTTATACAATTTTTGTTTATACCATTTCGCAATTAAGGAACAGTGACTAAATAGATTAAACGATTCTCATCAAAAAATCCCAACTATGCTAATGGTTCCTAACGCCTCCAAAACCGCTTACGCAAAATGGTATTGGATACTGTCGTGTTCATATTTCAAGGAGGGTATTAGAAAATGAGTTTATTTAAAAACGGCTTTACTAAAAAAGTAAAGGCAAGTACGGCTATGGTGCTATCCGGGCTAATGGCATTTGGTGCTATGGGAATGGCATCTGTAGAAGCTATGGGAGCCGCACCTGCACCTGCTCCGGCGCAAGGCACTATTGATGTAGGCACAGGCATTCAATGGCCAAACCAAGTTTTTGCACCTTGGGTTGACATGGTAATTTCAACAGATGATCCCGGATATTCGCTTAATGGGGTAGCCAATTTAGGCAGAATCATGGATGAGAGTGGCATAAGATTTTTTAATTTAGGATTTATTCAAGCTACAAACTGGGGAAATCAAATTGAAAACAACAGAGTTGTATGGGGATGGGCAGGACAACCTGCTTTCAATCCTAATAACCCGGCCAGAGATCAGTGGCAATATTACGGCATTAGACAAGCTATCCATGATGTAAGAGCAAGAGGCGGAGATGTTGCTATTTCTATGGGTGGTCTTTCCGGCACTCCTATTTGGGGAGTTCAAGGCGTTACTGAAGATCAAATATTTAACACGTACATGGACATAATCAATGCTTATGGTATTACCAGGCTTGACTTGGATGTTGAACATGCGGGTAGAGTAAGCTGGGAAGGTTTAGAAATTAACAGGCCACACGCACGTGCTGTAAGAAGAGTTCAAGATGCAACAGGTATTCAAGTTGTACTTACTGTTCCTGTTATGCCTTTTGGATTAGTTGGTTATGATGGAGAATTTGCTCTTGGCACTCTTCGTGCTTTCATTGAAGCCGGTGTTGACCTTACTCTGGTTAACATTATGGCTATGTGCTATGGAAATTGGTTTATTGACGTATACCACACAGGTACGTTGGAAGCAATCTCTAACACTGCAAGGCAGCTCCGGTGGATGTACGCAAGATATGGAAACAGAACACTTACTCCTGCGGAAGCATATGCAAAAATAGGCGTTACCGTATCAATCGGTTTTGAAGGCTTTGGGCATCCATACTGGACTACCGATTGGACTCAAATGGTTATGGATTATAGCTCATATATGGGTTTGGGAATGGTATCTTTCTGGTCTATGAACAGAGATGCTTTACTTACCAGATCCGGCGGGCATAGTGATGGTATACGCTATGATCACACAAACGTACTTTTGAACTTTGGTAATGCTGTGGTTACCAATCCGCCACATATTGTTAATATGGGCAACAGATATGGCCCACATCTTCCCGGATACACAGGAGTAGGAATGCCCGGTTGGAGAGAGCGCGCTCTTCCACTTACTCCCGGCCGCCCTCAACGTCCTGATGGTGAAGGAAGGCCAACACCACAGCCTACACCAGATCCAACGCCTACGCCAGAACCAACACCTACGCCAGAACCAACGCCTACACCAGATCCAACACCTACACCAGATCCAAATCCGGACTTTAGTGTATGGAGTCCTGATACAGTTTATTGGGGCGGAGAGGTGGTTTATTTCCAAGGTAGCCAATGGAGAGCCAGATGGTGGACACAAGGAGACAGACCGGATCTTCACGATGGCCCTTACGATGTTTGGGAAAATTTAGGCTCCGTAGGTTCCTAAGATAGAACATTCTAATCGCTACAAATCCCCAAACTGCCTGAAAATTCAAGCAGTTTGGGGATTTTATATTTTCGCGAAAGCAGTGAGTCAACCGCGAAAGCTTGAGCCTGTATTCCTTATTTCCCGTAGAATATCCGTTTACTATCCATGTATTCTTGGACACATCTTAAACTTTCGCCAAATCTTTGGAAATGTACTATTTCACGCTCTCGTAAAAATTTAATAGGGTCTGCCACATCCGGGTCATCAATAAGATCTAGCAAATACTCATAGGTAGAACGTGCTTTCTGTTCTGCCGCTAAATTTTCATATAGATCAGTGATAGGATCCCCCTTTGATTGTATATAAGCGGCAGTCCATGCATTTCCACTAGCCGAATGTGGATGTATGCCTAAGCCATGGTCTACATAGCTTGCATCCATTCCGGCTTCTTGCATTTCTTTTGGGCTGGCATTTTGAGTTAGTTGGTGGCATATTGTGCCAATCATTTCTAGGTGAGCTAATTCTTCGGTACCTATATCATTAAGTGTTGCAATAGCCTGTGGAGTAACCATTGTAAATTTTTGACTTAAATAGCGCAAGGCTGCGCCCAGTTCGCCATCTGGTGAACTGAATTTATTACACCCGAACGGCGAAAGCCTTAAATACAGAGGGTTGCAGGGATTGTCCGCTTTTGACTTATCAAATGTTTATGTATCAAACTTGATGTTATAGTAAACTAAGAAATACATGAAAAAACACCTATCATATCAATGATCATAAAAAAAGACATATCAAGGAAATCATCTTCATTCCTTGATATGTCTTTTTTTGATATTTCTGACTTTGTTCCAACAATACGATTACAAGGACTTGCAACAACAATAAAATTATGGTAATATTCCTGTGTAACAGACAAAGTATTACAATTACAGCGTTCGGAAGGTGTCGGGAAAACACCAACCGACGATCGCAGGGATGATGTCCTTTATCATCCACATACAAACACAAGAAAACTCCTGTCGCTGTAACAACAGGCATTATACCCCATTCTCGCCAGTAATACAAATCAAGACGCAAAAAGGCGGCGTGAATTAGGGTCATGTTTGCTGTACAGTTGGAACTAACAGGTGTACTTGTTGTTTGCGTCCTTCTACATATTTGATTACTTCATACACTTACAGGGCGTGTGGGTGATATCAGCCTAAATGGTTGGCATTCCTGCACGCCTTTTTGCGTGCTAGGAGGAAAAAATGATAAAGATGATAATGAGATCATCAAGTTCTTTCACAAATCAAGAAATAGGCAAAAGGATTTATGACTTGCGAAAATCCTTAAACATTACAAGAGATACGTTATCCGAATATTTGGACATTTCACCAGGGCATTTAAGGTTGATTGAAACTGGTGAACGCAGCACAAAAGTATCACGGTATATTGATATGGCTCACATTTTTAACGTGTCGTTGGATTACTTGCTAACTGGGCAATGTAAACTTTCTAACATCCCACCAACCCCAACAAATGGAACATTTACAGCTTATGAAAGATTGCTGGGGGAACATGATTTTCAACTACTCATCAAAATTGCAAAAATGCTTATGTTGCATAACCATGATCAACATGAAACTGCTTTTATTTATGAACTCTTACAGTATCAATTGCAATATATTCACTCTGGGGATTCTAGCAATAAGTAGTGAGGTCAAGGGAAAGGTGGAGATTTTTTGTGTTCAAAAAATACTACCGACCTTGACGGAACGGGATATTTTAGTGGATAGAATGGAAAATGGTGCATTGGTGGTTTTTCCAATGCACCCCTTTTAACCCTTTTCTTTTTACATAGGCTAATCTTTTATAATATAGTACGGTACTTTATCAACCCTAAGAAATCCAGAATCAAACGGATGCAGGAGGATCATATAATTCAAAGATCCCAATGTTGCAAATTGCTCAGGTTTAATGATACGCTTTTCTTCGGTTGATGTGCTTTCGTTTTTGCTATTTGTGATACCTAAAACCGCACCTTTAACAACACCGTATGTCTCTTTTGGCTTATCATAAGTACCGACCAGCTTAGAAAAATAGTCTTGTGTCTCTGGATCGGTGGCACTAAGCACAACTTTGTATGCACATGTGTCAGATATAACTTTTCTTTCATTTTTACCGTAGATCATATCCAACTGCGCCAAGCTTTGAAGGATCAAGCATATTGTTATTCTCTTGCTACGTAGTGTTGCCAGTGCATCCATAATAAACGGAATCTTCCCAAGCCTCGGAAACTCATCAAGCAAGAATAAAATCTGTGATAATTTATGGTTTTCGGCTCGTCTTTCAAAGAATAATAGAAATTGATTAACCATTAATGACAACAAGTTTTTCCATTGTCTTAACAGATGTTCAGGTATCTTCAAGAAAATATCATATCCATACTCCAAATCATCAGGTGTTATATTATCCTCTCTTGATAATGCATATACAATGTCATCGTCTAACACAATCGTCACAATCCCCTTGCTTACCTCTGCAAAAATAGCAGTCAAAGTTTTATTTGGCATTCCATCTTTATCAATCATGTCAATGAATCCACCAATACAAAGCCGTGCTTTGTTGTTGGGGCTTTGTGATATCGTGTTTAACAGCTTTATAGCACCGTTTAATTGTATTTCGTTTAAAGTATCAATGAATGAATACCCAACACCATAATAATGCAAGATTGCGCCTGTCAAAAGCGTCTGTGCGCTCTCAATCCAGAACGTGTCTTTTGTTTCAGGTGGTAGGGGAATTATAGCCTGTGCTATGGCTCGTGCTTCTTGTGCATGGTTGCTACTGTTAATAAAGAACGCATACGGATTATATCCATATGCGTTCTTGTCTTGCGGATCAAAAACCTTTATATGTGGTCTATAGCGACTTGCGCAGACATAGACATGTTTTTTGTCTATATGTCTGTGCTCCGAGAGCTTCA
>WQVX01000025.1 GCA_009785615.1 Defluviitaleaceae bacterium
CTCAATAAAATATTCGTAATATGCAGGAGTATACCCGCTAAAGACTTGAATTTAGTAATTCAAATTTTGGCATCGGTTCATAGGCATTCAGATTATAAAAGCTCAGAATAATCACGTTTTTTGATGCGGCAACTGCACGCAACCGGTCTCATTTTGTCACCGGTTGCGTGCAGTTGTTTTGCTTGTTTATACTTCACTTATTACAGCTTAAAATATGACACAAGCTGTTGCAAAAGTTCGGCTTGTGAGCTAAGTTCTTGTGAGGCCGCCGCGGTTTCTTCAGAAACGGCTGAGTTGTCTTGCACCACTCTTGATATTTGGGCAAGCCCGTTTCCAATTTGCTCAATCCCTTCTGCCTGTTCCTTTGAAGATGTAGAGATACTACCGATAATCTCCATTACTTCTTTGGCGTTTTCAACAATAATTTCCAAGGATCTTGACGTAGATTCCGCAATGGTTGATCCGCTTTCTACCCTATTAATGGAGTTTTCAATGAGGGCGGTGGTTTCGGCAGAGGATGCTTGACTACGTACTGCAAGATTGCGTACTTCTTCTGCAACTACGCTAAAGCCCTTGCCGTGTTCACCTGCACGAGCCGCTTCTACAGCCGCATTAAGTGCAAGAAGATTTGTTTGGAACGCAATTTCTTGAATAACTTTTATAATCGCAGATATGCTTTTGGATGAATCTTTAATTTGCGTCATTGCCTCTAACATCTGCTTCATGGCTTCATTACCTTCTTGGGCATTAGCAGTGGATTTATCAGAAAGGTCACTTGCTTCAGAAGCACTGTCTGCGTTCTGTCTTGTTTGTTGGCTAATTATGTCGATGGTGGCATTAAGCTCTTCTACAGAACTGGCTTGCTCCTGTGCGCCATTTGCCAAGTCGGCTGCACTTGTGGAGATTTGTTTAGCACCTGACAACACTTGGCCGGAAGCTACTGCAATTTCTGACATGGTTTTGTGTAAAGTGCTATTGATATTATTTATAGAATGCTTAATTAAATTAAATGACCCAATGTATTCACGTTCAATTTTGTTACGCAAGTTACCGGCAGCCATTTGAGCTAATATTTCCTCTACTTCATTGATATATGAAGATACAGCTGTTAAAGTATCGCTAAAAGCGCGGATAATCTCTCTAAACATCCCCTCATAGTTTGCTTCACTTGGATCATAACCCACGGCTATAAGTTTATTATCAATACTTGCTTCATCAAAATTACCGACTTTCATCTCGCCTATAGCTACTTCTATAAGTTTAAGAGGAATATAGATGGCTTTTGCTATATGATTAAGCCCCATCATAAGCTTGCGCCAATCGCCTTTAAACTTAGTTTCGTCAGCTTTAAAAGTCAAATTGCCTTTGACTGCAACAGATTCAATCATTGCGCCAAGTTCTGTGCTTACATCATTAAGATTTTCCATAAGTTCGTCTACTGTATTGTTTAAAACAATTTTTTTACCGGGAAGCCTTTTAAGTTCCGCATTAAAATTACCTTCATTAACATTATTTAAAACCCCAAGGATGGCTAAAGTATCATCTACAAAACCATCGGCTAAAGCATTAAGTGATGTAACCATTTCGTTATATCCACCGGTATATTTTGAGGCGTTAATTCGGTATTCGATATCACCATTTACATTAACTTCATGGGCAAGTCCGGATATATCGTTCACCATATTTCCTATAGTATCAGCAAGCTCATACATGTCATGGGTTAGCTGTCCTATTTCGTCATCGACAATATCATCGTTGGATTTGTTTAAAGTTAATTTGCCGCGGGTAACATCAGAAACCAAGGTCATTAGCCTATTGATAGGTTTTAATATACTTCCGGTTATCAACACACTTAGTAACAAGAAAGCAATTGCAGACACTACAGCAATAACAGCAATAATAATTTGGGAAATTGACACAAAATTGTTTATCTCGTCTATTTGTAGGTTTCTTATTTCTCCATAACGCCTACTTACTTCCATTATGGCAACAGTTGCTTCAGCACTTGCAGGAAATACTACACTATTAAGCAAGTCCATAGCTTCATTTAGTCGGCCTTCTTCCCTAAGCATTAGTGCTCTTTCGCCTTCTATGTGCATGGCACGATGCGGCACATCAACATTTGCTATAAGCCTTGCAAGTTCAGCATCCTGAACTCGCCCCGGCATGTCACTATGTTCCCAAAGTCCCCATACGCAAGCGGTGGGGTTAAGTGCGCCTGTAAATGGTTTGTCAAACAGAAAGGATGAGGAAAGGTCATATCTCCACATAATATGTCTTTCTACAACACTAACAATAGTGTCGTTTAACTCTGTTAACATATCCATTTCTTGCTGCATTCCATTTAAGCGTGAAATTGTGTAGAAACTGTATACTCCAAGTACTACCGCTAAAAGAAAAACGCATAGCAATCCACCAACTATTTTTGTTCGGAACTTTAATTTCATAAATATAAGCACTCCTTTAAATTTGCCACTTACTTTGTTATATTTCGAGCTATTGTAACATAAAAATTTTACTTGATCCAACAGCAGATAATGGACTATTCACAAATATTCATTATATTTCCAAACTGCACCATCAATGATATACTTGATTTTTGCAAAGCCGTTTGGCAGAGTAGTTTGCTATAGCAATTTCGATTGACATTAACACGTTTACGTGTTGATGCAAGCGGAAATTGCGCCCCCTTCACCGACATGAAGCACGTTAGTGCGAAGTGGAGGTGCTATAGAAAGAAGGATTTTTATGATAATCAGTTTACTTGGCGTTATCGTTGGCCTAGCCGTTGCAGTTACATTATCAATCAAGAAGGTTAGCCCTGTGGTAGCATTATTTATGGGAACTGTTATTGGTGCTCTTGTAGGTGGGGCATCCATTACCCAATCATTGCAACTTCTTATCTCAGGTACGCAAAGCGTAATGGGTGTGATTATACGAATTGTTGCAGGTGGAATACTGGCCGGAGTATTGGTAGAATCCGGTGCTGCGGAGACTATTGCACGGACAATTGTTAATAAATTGGGAGAAAAACGGGCAGTACTTGCTATAACCCTTGCGTGTATGATTAATACGGGGGTAGGTGTTTTTATTACTGTTAGCATAGTAATGCTTTCTCCTATTGCACTGTCTGTGGGTCAAAAAGCTAATATTTCTAAAGCTGCCGTGCTGCTTGCTTTATCAGGAGGTGCAAAGGCCGGAAATATACTTTCACCAAATGCAAATGCCGTAGCTGCTGCTTATGAGTTTGGTATACCTCTCAGTCAAGTTATGATCGGCGGATTTATTCCCGGTGTAGTTACGTTAATTGCAACAGCCTTAATTGCAGGAAGAATGAAAAAGAGGGGCAAAATGGTGTTGCAGTCGGACGTTGGTGATATTAGTGAAGATGAGAGCAAACTTCCATCACCTGCAAAGGCTATCTCGGCACCGGCTATTGCTATTGCACTTTTGATGTTAAGCCCGCTGGGCGATATACTTGGTATCGAATTTTTGCAGGCGTTCCAAATAGATGCATTCTTTGCTTTGCCTATAGCCGCCGCCGCCGGCATGATTATTATGGGCAAGTGGAAGAGCATGATAGATTACACTAACAAAGGAATTTTTAGCATGATGCCCATTGTCCTTTTGCTGATAGGAGCCGGAGCAATAGGGGCACTTGTAACAGGTTCAGAAGTACCAAGTATGTTAATAGATATTATGTATACATTGGGTATACCGGGACAATTTCTTGCACCTCTTTCAGGCGCAATGATGGCTTCTACTGCCGGTTCAACAGTCACCGGAGTAATTCTTGCCAGCAGTGCTTTTTCCGATATCATTATGGGATTTGGAGTCTCTGCCGTGGCAGGTGCAGTAATGGTACAGGCCGGTGCCATGTGGATTGATGTTATGCCTCATGGAAATGTTTTTCTTGGCAGCAAGGAAAGTACTAAAATGGAAATGACCGACAGGTTAAAGCTTGTGCCTATTGAAGCGTGTATAGGATTTGTGCTTGTTGTTACTGCTACAATTTTACATGGATTTATTTTAGCGTAAATATGAGGATAGCTAAAACCATAAAAAAATAAGCCGTCAGCATTTTAATATACTGACGGCTTATACCGAAAGCCGAAAACATATTTACGAGTTTTCAGGGTTTCTTCTTTCAACAACAAATTTTATTGATGTTTTTTCTTCTCCATCAACTTCCAGTTGAGAAAAAGCAGGATAGCTTACAAGATCAATGCCATTTGGCACTACATAACCACGAGCTACAGCAATACTTTTAACGGCCTGGTTAACCGCTGCTGCACCAATAGCTTGTATTTCTACACTTTCACCAGTGCGCACTACTGCCGCAATGGCACCAGCTACTAACTTAGGTTTAGATTGGCTGGAAACTTTTAATAATTCCATATAGATCGCTCCACTCTTTTTGCATACACATAGTTTACAGTCTCATTTTGCGTTAGTGTTCCCAGGGGTGATACTAATAATTCTATCCAATCATTTCCTGTAACTACACCTCCCAGCTTACCCTGTTCATCTACACTCACGTTTCTATATCGGCATTATAAGAATAAAACGACACATTTATTATTGCAATCGACAACAGCCTTATTATATTGTAGAATACCATGGAAAAATTCATTTGATCAAGCAAAGGAAGTGGAGGATTCCAATGGCATTATATGACGCATGGAAAAGAATTGCTTTTGATACCCAAGGGCAACCGGTAAAACATGTATGGGATGATTATCTTTCCCAGGAAAAAAAGGTGTATAAAGAAATCTTGTCCCAAAAATTACAGCTTATAGAAGGAACCCTGGCTGAGCTTGGGCAAAACTTTAATCTTAGCAATATCCACATGGCTGCTTTTGTGGATGGGATTCATGAAGCTGTAGACAATCTGCCCCCGGTAGATGAACTTGCAGAGGACACCGCCATCAAGTTAGACATTGACTTTAAACGCTTATATAAGCAAATGGTAGAGTACAAAGCAAATGAACTATATACTTTATCAGAGTGGGATGATATCTTTACTCCGGAAGAACAGCAGATATTTTATAAGGAACAAAAAAAATCTCATACTATAATACGCTCAGAAAAAATTGGACGAAATGATCCTTGTACTTGCGGCAGTGGCAAAAAATATAAAAAATGCTGTGGGAATGCATGAAAAGTCTAAAAACAATTTATGCATCAGTACATCCAAATAGTCCGGAATCTGATATCATTAGAAAAGGGGCAGAAATCCTTAAAAACGGAGGACTGGTAGCTTTCCCTACAGAGACGGTTTACGGCTTAGGTGCTAATGCATTAGACACCTTAGCCGTAGCACGAGTTTACCAAGTAAAAGGTCGCCCATCAGATAACCCTCTTATTTGGCACGCTAATAGCTTAGATGAATTTAATAATATAGTGGGGTTTTCTTCTGATACTCATTTGGCCGCCCAACGATTGGCTAATGCATTTTGGCCGGGGCCTCTTACGTTAATATTACCAAGTAGCAACAAAGCTGTACGTTCTATTGCTGTAAGGGTGCCGGCGCATCCGGTAACAAGGGCGTTGATAGAAGCTTCCGGGTGTATCATTGCTGCACCCAGTGCTAATCTGTCCGGGCGGCCAAGTCCTACTAAAGCAAAGCATGTTGCTTCAGATTTAGATGGTGCTATAGAAATGATTATTGATGGAGGGCCTACGCAAAATGGTCTTGAGTCTACGGTAATAGACCTGTACTCAAAAGGCATACCAAAACTTTTGCGACCCGGGTCTATTACTTTGGAAATGTTGCAAAGTGTACTTGGAGAAATAGAGTGCCCTAAATTAATAGGCTCCGGTTTGGAAACTGAAAATTTAGAAGCCCCTCTTTCTCCCGGGATGAAGTACCGTCACTATGCACCCAAAGCACCTTTAATTTTAATAATTGGTGACTATGAAGCTAGATGTGAAGCAATTCATATTAAAGCAGAAGCTTATAAAGCTGATGGTAAAACTGTTGGACTTTTGACATCATCTCCCCAAGAGCCACTTGAAAACATAGCTAAAAACTTATTTGATAAATTACGAGAATTTGATGATATGGAAGTATCGGTAATATTGGCAGAAGGTGTAAAAGAGGAAGGGATAGGTACTGCAATAATGAATCGACTAAGAAAGGCAGCCGCGGAAGTGATTTACGTATGAAAATATTGTTTGTTTGTACAGGAAACACTTGCCGCAGCCCCATGGCTCAAGCCTTAGCATCTCAACTTTTGGGCGAAAAATACCATGTGGTATCTGCCGGACTAATGGCTATGCCAAATGCATCAGCCAGTGCCAACGCAATAGCAGTCATGCATGAGCAGCAATTAGATTTAATAGACCACAAAGCTCAGTTGGTAACTGAAAAACTGCTTGAAGAAGCAGATTTAATTCTGACAATGACAGAAAACCACAAAGGAGCGTTGATACAAGCAGTGCCTGATAAGGTCTATACACTAGGCGAATATGCAGGCTGCAATACAACTATCTGTGACCCCTTTGGCAGAAATTTATCTGAATACAAAAAATGTGCAGATGAAATTTATGGACTGCTGTTGAAAATAAAAGACAAAATAAACCTACAAATATAGTGAAGGATGAATAACATGGACAATTTGCATGTCACAACACACCCTTTGGTAGAAAGCAAACTTACCATGCTGCGGGATAAAAATACCGGAAACAAAGAATTTAAAGAACTTGTACGTGAGGTTGCTACATTTATTTGTTATGAAGCCACCCGCGATGCACCTCTTACAGAAAAGGAAATAGAAACTCCTGTGTGTAAGACAATGGCACGGATTTCTGAAAGAAAGTATGCTATAGTCCCAATTTTACGGGCAGGGCTTGGAATGGTAGATGGAGTATCAGCTTTACTTCCTACTGCCAAAATTGGGCATATAGGAATGTTTAGAGATCCCAATTCTTTAAAACCTGTAGATTACTACTTTAAAATGCCTCATGATTGTACAGAAAGAGAAATTTTGCTTTTAGATCCCATGGTAGGCACCGGTGGTACTGCCGTGGCCGCAATAGGATTTTTGAAAAAAAATGGAATGAATAAAATTAAATTGCTTTCATTGCTAATGTCTCCGGAAGGGGCAAAGATACTACTGGACGCACATCCGGATGTACAAATATATACTGCTGCAATGGATGAATATTTGAATGACCATGGCTACATTGTATCCGGACTGGGGGATGCAGGGGATAGACTATTTGGTACAAAATAATGGAATACATTGAACGCGATTGGATTTTATATCTGGCTGCATTTGCATGTGCTTTTGGGATAGCTTTGGTAGCTACCCCATTTGCAAAAAAACTGGCATTTCGTTTAGATGCCGTCCAGTATCCAAGGGATAGGGATATGCATAATAGACCCATGCCATTGATGGGCGGTGTTGCCATTGTTATAGGATTTATTGCTACATCTGCCATAATGGCATTGTTTATGCCGGACTTTCGCACCCGAGAATTTGTGGGCTTTGCTATTGGTGCTTTAATTATTGCAGCAGCAGGTATGGTAGATGATATAGTTGAATTAAAATCTCTTACCAAGCTAATTATACAAGTAGTAGTTGCAGTAATTGTGGTATCCTTTGGTATTCGTATAGAGCTTGTGGTATGGCCTATAACTGCGTATTTACAGCTATTTAGTATACCTATCACAATATTTTGGATTGTTGGTATGACCAATGCCGTTAACTTGATTGACGGCCTTGATGGATTAGCAGCGGGGGTTTCTGCAATTGGTGCGCTGTGCTTGATGGTACTTTGTATATTGTCAGGTAGCCCCTTAGCCGTAGTTCTTTCTGCTACATTAGCCGGAAGCATACTTGGATTTTTACCAAGAAACTTTAATCCGGCAGAGATTTTTATGGGTGATACGGGGGCACTGTTTATTGGATATGTATTAGCTGTATCGTCTATAATGGGAGTATTTAAAGGATATACTTTATTGGCGGTGTTGGTAGTGTTTTTTGCTTTATCTTTACCCATCTTTGATACGATTTTTGCATTCTTTCGCCGTATTTATGCCGGAAAGAAGCTATCTGCATGGATGGATGGGGATCGCGGTCATATGCATCACAGGTTAATAGATGCAGGTTTTACCCATAAACGGTCTGTAGTCATATTATATGGTATAAGTATGATAACCGCAGTTATTGCAATTGTAATTGCTATACAAGATCCACGGGCTATTTTTGTTACGGTAATTTTTCTATTGGTACTATTTCTGGTTTTATATGTATATAGAAAGAGGACGAAGGGGTAATGAGGCTAATTAAATTGGAGCAATTGACTGACGAAATGGTTTTGGCAAGAACGTTGTATGATGGCAGAGGGATGTTGATTTTGCCTGCGGGTGCAGAGCTTAATGCCCATAAGGATCAACTTCTTAAATTTAATATACATTATTTATACGTAGAAGATACTATTTCTAAAGGCATAGCAATGTCTAATTTATTTAGCGAAGAAACTAAGTTAGAAACACATGAAACAATACAAAAACATAAGCGAATGTACCAACCTGTAGATGATTATAAGAAAAAGACATTCTTTGACATTCCTTATGTAAAACTTGCAAAAAAAATTGCAGAAGACATATATAGGCAGCCTCAAAAAGACGCATATATTGATATATCAGAGTTAGTAGTTAATCAAATATATGAATTTGACCACAACCTAAATGTTGGCATAATGTCGGCTGTAATGGGGCGCGTATACGGCATGAACAATGATAATATATATCATTTGTGCATAGGTGGGTTTCTGCATGATATCGGTCTTTTGGCCTTGCCAAAGGCGGTAATGGAAAAATTCGGATCCACTACTATGGAGTTATCAGACTTGGACATATATCGACAGTATCCAATGATTGGCTATGATATGATCAAACATAACCAAGCGATAGGCTTAATATCTAAATCGGCAGTGTTGCAACATAAAGAACATTATGACGGTAGCGGCTTTCCTTTTCATAAAAAGGAGGATGAAATAACCCTTCCTGCTAAAATAGTAGCAGTAGCCAACACTTTTGAAAAACTACTTTTTGGACGGGATCCTGAATTTGGCCCCATGAAAATATATGAAATAATAAAGTATATTCTGCAAAAAGCGGGCACTTTATTTGATCCTGATGTGGTTGCAAAATTTATCAGGCATTTGGTCATTTTTCCAAATGGTACTGTAGTTAACCTAAATAACGGCAACATGGGCATAGTAGTAAGGCAAAATCCGGGTAAGATATCTCGTCCTATAGTAAGGCTTATTGACGATGATTTTTGTGATAATTTTATAGAACTTGATTTAAAGGATATTGCTGACCTTCAAATTGAAGATGTGGATGTAGAGCAACTTAGATAAGGACGATGAATGATGAATGTAATGCTTGTCGATTCTGATAATGATAATATTAAAAATTTTCGCACCTATATCCGACGTTCCTTTCCTGAAATGAAGGTAGTAGGCCATTTTACGGATCCCAACAAAGATATAATTCCTTCAATTAAAGATATGAAACCTGATCTACTTGTAGCAGATATCAAATTTTTTGGTGGGGTACGCTTTATGCGTTTTAAAGATATCCACGATCAGTTTCCGGATATTAAATTTGTTGTATATGGTACATTTAACGAAACAGAATATATGCGCCGTGCCAGAGAATTTGGTGTAATAGACTATATGTTTAGACCTGTTAAAACTGTAGAGTTAGCGCGCTGTCTTAAATTGGCTCTTGGTCAGCAAAAAAAGTCTGATGTTCAAAAACAACAGGTCAAACAACAGCACGAACGCTATAAAGATAATGTATCTCACTTTGAAGGCGTATTTTTAAAGGGGCTTGCAGAAGGTCATATCCGTGATGCAGATGAGATTATGGAAGGTTTTTCTTATTTTAATATCACTTTGCCACCGGGATATACAGCCGCTGTTGTCCATATTGATCATTTTCGCAAAATTGCCCTTACTTTAACAGAAAGTGAAAAACACTTACTTATCTTTAGGATATATCAAACTGTATCAGAAGCTTTATCAGGGCGGGAAGCTCTTACGTTTATGACAGGTTTCCATTCTTTAGCAATATTAATGGGGGGTTACTATTCCATAGAAGATAAGGTAAGTTTTTTTGATAATGTGAAAGATACTATCCTTGGCAAAGTGGATACCCGAGTATCTATAGGACTTGGGCGAACTTATGAAAACATTACCGAAATAGGCATCTCGTACAAAGAGGCCATGGCAGCGTTCCGTTATAGAAACCGTATGGGATATAATGCAGTAATCCCACTTGAATTTGTAGAGCCGGGCAATCGTATTACTTACCGCTACCCTGTTGAACGAGAAGAACGCTTAGTATATATGGCAGTAGTAGGGGACTATCAGTATTGCCACCAAGTATTATTAGAACTTTTTGATTCTTTGGCACAAAGCGGCCCTATACCGGAAGGGCTTTTGCCTAAAATCCTTATGAGTATTGTAATACGTATCAGCAGATATATAAATGAGCAAAACTTGCCTATTGCTAACCAAGTTACAAGACTGTTTCCTGCCGGAGAAATTTTGGCTGTGCAAAATTTGGAAGAAGGTCTTGTAACTTTTGATAAAGCTCTGCAAAATTTTTGTGCCTATGTACGCACCTATACTGAGGAAAATCATCAACGACTATATAGGGCTGTCAGACAATATATCGATCAAAATTTTGCAGAGAACTTTTCTCTTGCAAAGATAGCTATAAGTTTAGGTACCACCCCGGAACATCTTAACAAGGTGTTTTCGGATAGGGAGCGGGTAAACTTATTTGATTATGTTATGCGTATAAGAATGGATCATGCACGTTGGATGCTTAGCGAGTCAGACCTGGAAGAAGAGGAAATATGTACTCGAATAGGTTTTGAAGATGTAAAATATTTCCGTTCTATTTTTAAGCAATATCAAGGATTAACCCCTACCGAATACCGCGCTGAAGAGACCTCAGCATTAGAGAAGCTTGAAGAGGCCGGCACTGTGGATGAAACTAATCCCGGTTAAATAAAAATTTTGTACGTTGAAGCAATGCATGAACCCTGCTTGTATGCTCTTTTTCTTCTAGCGGTGGTTCATCCTCTTGTAATTGTTCTTCTTCAAGGATGGTAATTTCCTGCTCTTGTAAAGCTTCTGTTCTAAGTTGCTCTCTGGTTGCTTCCGGCGAAACTGTTTGATGCATCCGTTGAGTTTCTTTTGCATAAAGGTCACACATAAATAAAACAAATTCCTCAATCGGAATTAGTCTGCTAAATTCATAATTAATTCCATATTTTAGACGTTCAATTTGGATATATTCGTCTAATATTGCATACATGATTGCACAAGAAAATTTGTTGATACGCTCAAAAGATTTTACCGCACTATAGCACTCCTTAGACTTTAAGTACCCTACTATAATCAGGAAATCAATTGGCTTTGCTTGGATAATTTGATCAGCCTCTGCTGAATCGCTGGCTAAATCAGCCGATACACCCGGAACACTTTCCATGTACTCTTTTAGCCCTCTTGTATAGCCCCAAAGCCTATCAGTTATTAACAATATATTGATTGGCGAACTAAAGGTAGCTAATGGTATTGGTTTAATTTGTTTTTTTATAAGAGTGTAATGCGGCTCAATTTTATCATCACAAAAAAAATTTTTATTAACATCCGGCATAAGCTGTACCTCTTCTTTTACATACTTAAAGATTGAGTACTTGGATAAAGTATCCATCCTTGGATATAGGCATTATCTCTATAGAGTAGCCCATTTTACGATATTTATCTTGAATCAAACGAATTTGATGTAATCCTTCTCCTGAAGAGTTAAGTTTAGTACTGTAACCATGTTCAAAAATACGAACAGCGTCTACCTCATAGTCACATGAATTTTTTATTACATTATGAAGTTTTCCGTTTTCAACACTTATTGTAAAACTTATTGTTTTTTGTTTGCTTGCTTCAGCAGCTTCAATGGCATTATCTAACAAATTACTTATCATTCGGCTATAATCAAGGTCAGAACAATATTTTAAATCAATGTCATCTTCTTCTATTATAACTTCAAATGTAATCCCTTTTAACTCTGCCCTACCAATTTTCTCTGCTAAAATCCCACTTAATATTGGGATTTTTTTTATGATTGCAGATACTTCAAGTGTTTGCGGAGATTTTATTTGCTCATTGATATCTTCAATATATAATTTTAACTTTGTAAGCTCTTCGTTCTCCAAAAGTCCGTTCATAGCATTAATAATATTTCTAAAATCGTGTTTAAACCCACGGAGGGTGTCTAATAGATTTTGTTGAGAGGCTGAATAAAGCTGTTGGGACTCCAGCTCACGTTGAGTGAGTTCTAACTTATGAAAAGTTTTTATATGCAATATACTATGCAGAAATAAAACAAAAAATAAAGTGACTGTGAACACTGTTGTTAAATTATTAACAGTTTGAACATCTGCCAACCCTATTATGTGAATTGCATCGAAAGCAGCAAAAAACAAGAAAAACGCCAAGTAAAACACCCAATATTTAGCAAACAAATGATTTAATGCGTGTCCTTTGTTTGCTAACTTTTTGGTATAAACAAATATCAACATAAATATTAAGGTAGTAAAAATCCTGGAAACAAATAAATTCTCTAGCGTAAAATTTCTTGCATATTCAGGCAACAAAGTAATAATAAAACGAATAATGTAATTAAAACCGGCACCTAAGAAAAAATATTGCCCTACCGCCATAAATATACTTTTTAGCAAAGGTTGTTTGAAAGATAGACGATAAGCTAAAGTTAATAAGGACAACCAAATAAGTACACTTCCCAATACAAAAAAAGTATTGTTTGATATAAAAAAATTAAATACTATAACATGAGGTAAATATATGCTTGTTGCTGTAAAAATTAACTTTTTAATTGTCCATTGTGTATTTGAAACATTAAGCACAATTGCTTTTTGAAATAACACTGAAACATATCCAATTATAATAAACACAATAATGCTGTTCATATTTGGTTCCTCGCGATCAAGATAATATTAAAAAAATAGGGTATATCAAAAATGATTGACAACCCTATTTTAAAGTCATTTGCTATTTAATTTTTGTTAATTAGGGCTTGAATCTTTATAGGTGGTTTTGGCTGATAATGTTCCAAAGGAAAAGAACGTAAATCAACTGACTTAATAGCTGTCTTTTCGCCCAAATTTCTAAGTATTTCTTTAATATTCATTGTTAACAACATCTCCTTCTTTGTTTATTTATTATTGTATTTTGTTAAATGGTATACCATAGTTAATAATTACCCGCGCACTTCTCTTGTCACCGGATCAAATCCATTTATCCAATACATCCATGGATGTACCATACAACAGGCTAACGTAGCAGTAGTCACTATTATAAATGATGTGGCCGGGAATATCCCTTGTATAACTGCTGCAACCAAAAAGAGAAAAGACAGCCAAGCAATAGCTTCTATTTTGAGATGCTTGCGCATTTGCTGGTTAGGGACTTTTTTTACATCTGTTTCAGCAGGAGCATAAAGAAATAATGATACAGCTCCAAAAATATATAAGCCTACATAGTGGATTATAGTTAATCTAAAGAAAAAAAATTCAGACAAAATTGCAGGGCCAAACCATATAGTATAAGTAACTATTCTACACACAATAGGATATTTTGCATGTGCGCCCATTGCACATCTCCTAATAAGAATAAAAGCTACAATTGAAGTTAAAACATGAAAAAACAATCCAAAGGGTAATGCTATCAGTAATGCTCCAATTTTTACAAGCCACTCTTGATATAGTAAATAATATCCATATTTAAGAACTTCTACATCAGTAGTCTCACAATCTTTTGCTAAATAATTTGCCGTTTTTTCAGCTAGAAATTGTATCATTATTACCTTCCTATCGCCGGTTGTAATTAATATTAATTTCACTAAGCTCGACAAGCTTCGACATACTATGTCGCATTTCTACATCAACCACGAATAGTATTTTAGCACAAGTAGCAAGCCATGTCAAAATTCTTTTTTTGAAATTTTAATATAATCCTACAATTATGGTTGTTAAAATATTGATATAATGCTTCAAAATTCGCTATTAGTTTGTGAAAATTTCAAACCATACAATTAGAATTTGGTTATAATTATGTAATTTTTTAAAATTCTTCGATTATTTGCACAATAAAAAATCTTTTATAAGGTTTATTTTGTAAATATTCATGAATTTTTTGATGTTTGCTTTCATTGTTGAATAATACAATTTATTCTAAATTTGTTTTAATTTGATTAAAATGACAAATTATTTCATTATGTTTTCTATTTTTGTATATATAACCCACTCAACCTTGGGATCAAATCGACTTGTGTTTATATTCACTCATCACCAAAAAAGGGCTGATCTAAAACGTTTGCCTCAACAATACACCGGAGGAAAAGTTTTAGATCAGTCCCTTTTATTTAAAACCATAGTTTATTTCAATCAGTCATTTTACTTCAAATAATCACTTACTCCAAAGGAAATTTCTCTTTAGCAGTATAGTGTGTATGAAGAAGCTCATGAGCCTTTTGGGAATTGGGCTTGCCCAAATAGTCTGTATAAAGCTTTTGAACCTGTGGATTTTGATGAGATTTTCTGTAATCTTTAGAGTTGTCTACCTCACGTAAAACATTAGCTCTTGCTTCTCTTATATCCAGTTTCATTTTTTCCTTAGCGGTTACATGAGGCTGACCACCGCCGGCTACGCATCCGCCGCTACATCCCATAACCTCAATAAAGTCATATGTGGTTACGCCACTTTTAATCAAATCTAATAAGCGTCCGGCAGCGGCTGTTCCATGAACTACAGCTACCCTAAAGATCCTTCCACCCAGAACCAAAGTAGCTTCTTTAATATCAGACATTCCTCTTACTTGAGTGTAATCAATATCGCGTAGCTCTTTGCTTTCCATGATATCAGCTACGGTACGTAAGGAAGCTTCCATAACCCCGCCTGTTGCGCCAAAGCTGATTCCCGCACCGGTATATTCTCCAAGAAGATCCCGGTCAAATTCTGCATCTTCAAGCATGTCAAAGTCTATTCTGCCGATTCTGATCATTTTAGCAAGTTCTCTTGTGGTTATTACGCAATCTACATCTTGCAGTCCGTTAACCGAAAGTTCAGGCCGGGCAGCCTCGTCCTTTTTGGAAGTACATGGCATTACGGATACAACAAAAATTTTAGCCGGGTCAATATTATTTTTTTCTGCATAATAACTTTTTAATACTGCCCCTACCATTTGATGAGGAGATTTACAACTGGACAGGTTTGGAATAAATTCCGGATAATAATGTTCGCAATATCTTACCCAACCGGGAGAGCAAGAAGTTATCATAGGTAAAACGCCGTCATTGTTAAGGCGATCTAATAACTCGTGCCCTTCTTCCATTATGGTAAGGTCTGCACCAAAACTTGTGTCATAAACCTTGTTAAAGCCTAAACGCTTTAAAGCAGCTACCATCTTGCCTTGAACATTTGTGCCAAAAGGAAGGCCAAACTCTTCACCCAAAGCACTGCGTACTGCCGGGGCAGTTTGCACAACAACATGGATATCAGGATCTTCTAAAACATCCCAAACCTTGTCAATATCCACTTTTTCTGAAATGGCACCAACAGGACAGCTTACTACGCATTGTCCGCAGAACAAACAAGGTGTATCTGCAAGGCTTTTATCAAAAGCAGTTGTTACGCGGGTTTTTACGCCTCTTCCAACAAAGCCAAGAATGCCTGTTCCTTGAGTTTTGCTGCAAACATGAGCGCATCTTGCACAAAGTATACACTTGCTTTGATCGCGAATGATAGAGTTGGACTTGTCATCATATGTGACCTCTTCCGGAGATTCGTCAGAGTAGTATAGCTCGGTTATTCCCAATTCTTCTGCAAGGGTTTGCAGTTCGCAATTTGTACTTCTGCAACATGTTAAGCATTCTTTACTATGGGTAGCCAGTATAAGCTCCATAGTGGACTTTCTTGATAAACGTACTTTTTTTGTGTGGGTTTTAACCACCATGCCTTCAGATACCGGAAAAACACACGCGGATTTAAGGTTGTCAAAACCATCAACTTCTACCACGCAAATGCGGCAGTCGCCAACTTCACATACACCCTTTAAGAAGCAAAGTGTTGGTATGTCTATCCCAACTTGCAACGCCGCTTCAAGCACAGTCATGTTTTCATCCACTTGCACAGGTAAATCATCTATTGTCAAATTAACAGTTTTCATAGCTGTTTTCCCTCTCATGCGTTGTCCTCCCCCCTTATCTGACCTCTATTGCATTAAATTTACACTTTTCTACACAAACATTACATTTTATGCAAGTTTTTGTATCAATGTGATGTACTTCCTTTTTTTCGCCGGTAATGGCATTTACAGGACAGTGTCTTGTACACAAAGTACAGCCAATGCAAGTATCCAGGATAAAGTAGTTAAGCAAGTCTTTGCAAACGCCTGACGGACATTTATTATCTTTAACGTGTGCCTCATACTCTTCCCTGAAATTTTTCAAAGTAGACAGTACAGGATTTGGAGCAGTTTGCCCAAGACCGCATAAAGAGGATATCTTAATATTTTTTGCAAGTTCCTCTAGCCTGTCCAGTTCTGCCATTTCGCTTGTGCCGCTGGTGATTCTGTTTAAAATATTAAGCATTTTCTTTGTGCCAACCCTACATGGGGCACACTTGCCACAAGATTCGTCTACGGTAAACTCTAAAAAGAATTTTGCGATGTCTACCATACAGTTATCTTCATCCATTACAATCATACCGCCGGAACCCATCATGGCACCAAGGCGAGTAAGGTTGTCAAAGTCTATGGGGGTATCCAGATGCTCTTCAGTTAAGCAGCCGCCGGAAGGCCCGCCTGTTTGTACAGCCTTAAATTTTTTGCCATTAGGTATTCCGCCGCCTACGTCAAAAATAACTTCACGCAAGGTAATACCCATAGGTACTTCTATGAGTCCGGTATTTTTTATTTTTCCGCCAAGGGCAAATACTTTTGTACCATTACTGCCTTCGGTTCCCATATCACTAAACCATTTAGCACCATTAAGGATAATTTGCGGAATATTGGAAAAAGTCTCAACATTGTTGATAACAGTAGGCTTGCCCCACAATCCTTCAACTGCCGGATAAGGCGGACGTGGATTTGGCATACCTCTTTGGCCTTCAATGGAGTTAAGAAGGGCTGTTTCTTCTCCGCATACAAAAGCACCTGCACCAAGACGTATTTCCAGATCAAAATTAAAATCTGACTCAAATATATTTTTACCAAGAAGCCCAAAATCTTTAGCTTGATCAATTGCTATTTGAAGGCGGTTAGTGGCAATAGGATATTCTGCACGAACATATACATAGCCTTGGTTTGCGCCTACAGCATATCCGGCAATGGCCATAGCTTCAATGATAGCATGTGGATCGCCTTCTAATATGGAACGATCCATAAATGCACCGGGATCGCCTTCGTCACCATTACATACGATGTATTTTTGATCTGCTTGGGTGTTCATGGTGAACTCCCATTTTCTTCCGGTGCTGAATCCGCCGCCGCCGCGTCCACGAATACCGGATTCTTTAATTTCGTCAATAATTGCTTTTGGTGACATTTCAAGCACAGCCTTTGCTAAAGCTTTGTAACCATCAAAAGCAATATATTCCAAGATGTTTTCCGGATTAATAAGACCGCAAAGTGCTAAAGAAACACGCTTTTGCTTTTTATAGAAAGGAATCTCGTTGATAGGAATTATCTTGTCGCCTACGCTAGAGCCTTCAAGCAACAGGTCAGTAACTACATTACCTTCAACAAGATGATTTTTTGTTATACGTTCTGCATCTTCAGGTGTTACATGGCTGTAAAATGCTCCTTCAGGATAAACAATAACCACCGGGCCTGCTTCACATATTCCAAAACAGCCTGTCCTTGCTACAACGACATCTTCCGTAAGGTTATGTTTTGCTAAGTGTTCATGAAAAGCTTCTTCAATTACAGTTGCTTTTGCAGATACACAGCCTGTACCCTGACATATAAGAACATGGTGTTTATGAGGTGAATTTTGGCGATCTCCAAGCCTAAGATTAACAAGTTTTTGGGACTGAAGTTTTAAATTTTCAAGTTCTTGAAGTGATTTCATATTCATCCCTCCCTTTTAATATTTGGCAAGGATGTCTGCCACTTCTTGAGCGTCAGCTTTTAAACGCCCATAAACATCCTCATTTATTGTTATAACAGGTGCTAAGCCGCAAGCTCCAATACAGCGTGTGGCTTCCAAAGTAAATTTTCCGTCCTCAGAGGTTTCTCCAACCTTTACATTTGCTTGCTTAACAAAATCATCTAAGATTTTACCGGCATTTTTTACATAGCACGCTGTACCCATGCAAACCCCTATTACAAAATCGCCTTTAGGCTCAATAGAGAAATGGGAGTAAAAAGTAACAACCCCATAAATTTCTGCCATAGGTATACCTGTAGCATCGGCAATTACTTTTTGAACTCCCAACGGAATGCACCCAAAAATCTTTTGGCTTTCATGTAAAATAGGCATTAGGCAACCTTTTTTACCTTTGTGTTCGTCCATAACAGTCTCTAACTGTGCAAGTCTGTCTTTACATATAACTTCCTTTACCATAAAGAGCACCGCCTCCCTCACGTATACTTTGTAAAACACCCTCCAACGGGGTATTATATAGTAAGTATAAGAAAAGATGTATGATGAATTTTTGACAAATCAGGAAATCCATAGTTTAGCTAAACAAATATATGATTGCTTATGATTTCAAAGTATGCACACCTTAGCCCCAATTGTACCTTTAAAAGGTTGCTGAGTGTATCAAATTAATTTTTTGATACCTTCTTAAAGTTGCATGTGAATCTTTTGAAATTTTTTAAACCAAGATCGCCTAATCCGACAAGTTATTATTACATTTAAAATCTGTTTTGTAAATGCCTTAGTATCAAAAATTTTAGAAATATTTTGCAAGGATCAAAACTAGCGTTATAATGTTCCTGATGTTAAAAAATCACATATAAATGTGACGAGTTAAGAGGGAGATAGCCATGAATAATTTCAAATTACACGCTCCAACAGATTTTGTGTTTGGCAAAGAGGCAGAACTTCAAGTTGCAGATATGTTAAAAAAACATGGTGCAACAAAGGTATTAATCCACTATGGCAGCGGATCTGTTATTAAATCCGGGCTAATGCAACGGGTAGAAGATGTATTAAATGCTGCAAATATTTCTTATGTTAAGCTTGGTGGTGCCCAGCCTAACCCCGTGGATACACTAGTGTATGAAGGCATCGACTTGTGCAGAAAAGAGAACGTGGACTTTATATTAGCAGTGGGAGGCGGGTCAACCATTGATTCTGCCAAATCAATTGCTGTAGGTGTACCATATGACGGCGATTTTTGGGATTTATTTGACGGCAAAACAATTGAGAAGGCCATTCCCGTTGCGACTATATTAACTATCCCCGCGGCCGGCAGTGAAGCTTCCGACTCTATGGTTTTAAACGGAACCAAAGGAGGAAAAGTATTAAAACGCGGTGCAGGTTCTTCACATGTAATCCCTGTTTTCTCTTTGCTTAACCCGGAGCTTAACTATACTTTGCCTGCTTTCCAAACAGCTTGCGGCGTAGCAGATATGATGGCTCATGTAATGGAACGTTACTTTACCACTGTCAAAGATGTAGAAATTTCAGACAGACTATGCGAGGCAATTTTACTTGCGATTATAACAGAAGCTCCCAAAGCTATTAAAGATCCAAATAACTACTCCGCCAGGGCTAATCTTACCTGGGCCGGCACCGTTGCCCATAATGGTTCTTGCGGCGTGGGGCGTATCGGTGATTGGTCATCGCATAATTTAGAGCATGAACTTTCCGCGCTTTATGATGTTGCACACGGGGCCGGATTGGCTGTTATGTTCCCTGCATGGATGAAATTTGTTTGTGAAACTGATTTAGATCGCTTTGTACAGTTTGCCGGTAGAGTATGGGGCGTAGATACCTTCGGTGATAAAAAAGCCGTGGCTCTTAAAGGAATTGAAGAAATGGAGAAGTTTTTTACTTCTATAGGACTGCCAATTAACTTTGAACAATTGGGAGCAAAAAAAGAGGACATTGATAAAATGGTTGAGACTCTTAATATCAATGTTGGGGATACCTTTGGATCTTTCAAAAAATTAACTATGGATGATGCCCGCAAGATCTATGAGCTAGCAGTGTAACGTGAATTCGACGAAGTCGAAACAATCGCTTTAGCGATTGAAAATGCATAGCATTTTTCACGTTATGAGCGTAATTTGCAACGATTTTTGTTGCAAATTATGTGAATATGATCAAAGTTCGGTGAACGATTTTTGTTCATCGAACTCACGTCAGTTTAAGAAGTAACAACACGCGCAACCGATGACAAAATAAGATCGGTTGCGCATATAATAATAGCGTGTGTATAATAAAAACGAGCCTTTAAAGGCTCGTTTTTTTGTGTTTTCTAGGAGTGTTTGATCAGTCGTATACACTTGAATTATTTTGTTGTCAATAAGCCCGTTCGCAATCTATACAAAAAAGTATACACAAGGCTTATTTTTTGTGTCAATTTATGGATGTCTTAATCTACTGGCTCTAATCCATCCATGTCCATTTCTTGAGCAATGTGCATAAGCCCATATCTCACCATACCAACCAAAGGGACGAATAGTATAGTACACATGTACCGAGGTACCAATAGGCAAGGTTCTTCCAATATTTGCACTACTTAACCTAGTCCGAAGCACAGCACCGTTAACACCAGAGTCTGAATTACCTACAATACGTCTTTGACCTATATTTCGTCTATAACCTGCATGGCTTCCATGCATATTATCTGTAAGGCTACGGCGGTAAATTCGCAACTCTCGCCCATTCCACTGTATAATTGCAAAGCGAGAATCTCTTTGACAAACATGACGGAAATGAACTTGTGCGCCTGGCGGAATATATGCGTTTCTTGTATCCCACCACGCTGTTGGTGTAGCGTGAGTATCTGAAGTTGTATTTCCCCTGACCCATCGAAGGCCACTAGTTGATGCTGAAACTTGTACAGTGAAAAACATAAAGCTCCCAGCAGTAATAACAAGCAAGATGGTGATAAGAGCCAAAACATACAAACAATCTTCTAAAATACGGCTAAGTTTACTTTTTTCCATGATATTTCCTCCTTTTTTAATTCGCACATTGTAGTGCATACAGTTTCTTCTGTCCCTTGATTCAAGAAAATTCCATACTCGTTACAGTAGATGTGATTGTCACCTTCTTTAAACTGGAAAGCATATGCACAGCCATCACAAATAAAGTTTTCTGTTGCTTTTGTCAGTATCGTCACCTCCTGCGTTTTTGTCGTTATCTATAGGATAAATCAAAACGTATGTTCTTGCGGAGTTCTATTTACATTATTGTATTATGGAGTTTATAATATGACTGAAAATATGAAATACTTGGAGGTTTCGACATGGAAAAGAGCAGAAGTACACATACTGATTATGCAGAAGGCAAGACAAGAACATATGACATAGATGATGCGTGTCGATATATCACACAGGAATTCCCTATTAGACGAAGTTGTGAGGAATTGGAAAAATTGCTGGATTCAAAAGATGTTAGTGTAGATTTTTTGAAGAAGAAAATGGGACGAGCCTATGCCGTTCAGATTGGAAAATGGCTTACGAGCGTTTCCATTGAAAGAGATTCAGCTATTAAAATATTGCTGGCTCTAAAAATAAATGATATTTCGGAAGCAGAGCGTTTTATTTTTCGCACTTGTAGTGATAGGGCAGAGGCTTTTTATGAAAGAGATCATGAAGATTTGATTGCCATTTACTGCCTCCGTAACCAACTTGGCCTTTTAAAATATAAGGAGCTTATCGAAAAATATAAAAATCTCACGGTTGAGAATGATGTATTAGGAACAGATAGTATCGGAAATGCTCGTGACACTATCGAACTGGCAAGGGAATTTGACGACGTGAACAGTTTGGAAGCATTAGAAAATTTTTTTACATGCAACAGTGTCTATTTTGGTGACTTTAATCGTGCTGCATACGAGATTTTCCAGGACTATTACAATATGGTTATTAAGGATATCGAAATATCTCGTGCAGAATTTCGTGAAGCGAATGTTCGCCACAAAATAGGTTTAGTTGATATATGTAAAGCAATGGCTACAATTCCTAATAAGCGGAAGAAAACGGGATTGAACTTGATTCAAAAAATAATTGCTCGTAAAGAACCCACAGATCGTGACAAATTATCAGAAATTTTAAATAAAAAAACGCAAGTACCCAGAAAACACCTGATGGTATTATTCTTACTAACCGAAGGTGAAGTTGTAGACTATAGAGATTCTATCAACAGGTTAAATCACGACTTGCGCACATGTGGAATGCCTTCGTTAGATTCTCGCAGTCCTTTTGATTGGATGGTTATGAATGCCTTGTTTTCAGTAGAAGCAGATGGAAACAATCCTATTGATCGGATGAAAATGGTAGCAAAAAAAGTTTTTGGAGTGGATGACGATGAACTTAGATGACAGAATTCCTCTTCCTGATGGATATAATCTAATTTTAAACGATAAAACATATGTGATATCAGGAAAACCGATAGGCACTGGTGGAAGCTCTATAGTATATAAAGGCTTTATAAATAATGTTCCTGTAATTATTAAGGAACTTTTCCCAAAGGATGATTTTCTTGGTTTAGATAGAGAGCCTACATATTCCATTGTGATACCTGATAATGCTAATGAAGCGATGAAGAGGTATCGAAATCGAGCAAAGTTAGAATACGATGTTTTAACATCATTACGACTAACAGACAATGGACAGGATATCGACACATGGTTTAAGACATGTCACAAGCCTATACAGGCAAATAACACGCTTTATACCATCATTGACTGTGAATTTGGTGATATGCTTGAAGATATGATGTTGAAAAAAAATAAAAACCAGCATTTCCAAAATATCCCGGATATCTGCGAATGCATCCTGCGTGTTTTAGAAGCTTTGGAACCAGTTCACGTCAAAGGCTATCGACATCTGGACATTGCGCCAAACAATCTACATGTCTTGAAACAAGCCATAGATGGCAAACGGATTATTAACTTGATTGACTTTAATAGTGCTTATAACCCAAATAATCCAGATATGTCTGACCGAACATATACTAAAAAAGATGGCTATTCTGCTCAAGAACTCTTAGATCTGTGTGGGCTACCTTATGTGCAAACTGATAAACTGCCTCCTGCTACAGACTTGTATTCGGTGGTGGTAATATTTTTTGAACTTCTCTTGGATCGAGTCCCTAACGGTAGGGATTTAAAAAAAATTAATAATGGGCAATTACTTAGTAGTTATTTTGAGAATTTGCCATCAGTAGCAATAAAGAAAGCACATGAAATTTTGCAAAAAGGGCTAATAACTGTAGCAAGTAGCCGTTATCAAGATGTGCCTGAACTAAAAACAGACATAAAAGAACTTCGTAGACTTGCTGTTGAGATTTACTTAGCCAACAACATACCTGGTAATATTTCTGATTCCGAATATATGCAACGGGATGGAATTATGCAAAATATTACTCAAATCCTTAATCAACATAGATGGTGCAATTTAGTAGGTATGGGGGGTATCGGAAAATCTGTAGTTGCCAGAGCTTTTGCACAGCAAGAAGAGAATAATTATATTACCGTTTGTTTTACGGTATTTGATGGTTCTTTTGTAACAACAATTGCAAACCTGTCTTTTGAAAATGATATATCAAGACCTTTAGATATTGAAGAACGATACCGTGAAAATATGCAACGCTTGATTCGTTGCGACAATAAAACTTTGATTATTTTTGATAACTTTGATGCGGATTTAACGATACGCGAAAATGACCGTTCACAAGAACGTAAGCAACGTGAGCTTGAAATTTTAGAAAAACTTCAAAAAATACAGGCTCATATTCTCTTCACCACAAGACATTATTATAGAGATTCAAGTAATCTTAGACAAGAAGAGATTGAAATTAAACCATTACCAGATAAACAATTGAAAATGTTATTTTTTGAAAATTGTCGCCAAGCAATGAAATATGAGAGTTTGGTGGAAGAAGTCATTCAAATAACAAGTGGCCATACATTAACTGTTGTTCTTGTTGCTCGTTTAATTGCTGTGCAAGAAAATATAACAGAGCAAACTATTTCTGATGTAATTAATATTTTGAGTAAAAGTTTAACCAATGCAAATAATGATAAAGTCATAAATCACTATAATTTAAAGCCCAAAGAAGGCAGTGTATACAAACATATCAATGCACTATTTAACTATTCCACCATTTCGGAAGAAGGTTTACTGATTTTGAGGTGTCTTTGTATTGTGCCTCCTACTGGAATATTGGAGGAAGATTTCAAAAGTTTACATAATGGTTCACAATTTGAACATCTTATGCGTTCAGGGTGGGTTACAAAATCAGGTAATTATATTTTTCTCCATCCCATTATTGCCGATATGATGTTTTATGAACTGAAACCGCTACTTTTTCCATTTCCACATTTTAGTAATAGCAAATGTGGAAAGTTTGGTTTAGTACTTAGAGAAAAACTTGGAGACACGGATTTATTGTGGGAAGATAAAAAATATTATTACAACATATGTAAAAACTATTGTGAAAAAGTAAAGCAAAAAGAAAATTTATATTTTCAGGATATGTTTTCAGCAAGTGTTTGTTCCAATGAATGCAAAAATTATGGATCTCTCCTTTATGACATAGAGGATAAAGAATTTATTAGCAACTTACGCAATTCTGGTGGCATTTCTAAAATAATTTCTAGTTTCGTTTCTTGGTATGATAAATCAATTGACCAAAAGCACGACAAAATATTAGATAAAATCAACAATCGTGATGATAAAAAATTACGAAAAAAATATTCTCAAGACTATACACAAAAATTTCTGAATTCAAATGAATACGCAAAAGCAATTGAATGTATTCTCTATGATCTACCTAGACAAGAACAAAAATTGCCTTTTTCAATGGGAGTTGTAACAGAATATCTTTCTTTAAGTGAATATTATAGGAGGTTGGGAGATTTTCAAAATGCGTTTTTAATGGGGGCTATCGCTACCAATATTTTAAAATACAAAAATGAAACGATAACGAAAATTTCTACATTTTTGCAATATGCGAGACAACTCTGGGATGAAAGTACAAAACCTCCTGAATATACCAATGATGCATATAAACTTAAACTTTTTGGTGCAATAAAATCAAATATGTATGTACTTAATGATCTTGGATACTATCAGGAAGTACAGCAACACTTGGAACAAATGTTACCTAGTTGGTCTAAGTCAACTTTAATTCAAGACAACATAGCCATTGCTGATGCATACCGACTGCTTTTTAATATTTATATTGAACACAAACAGCTTGATAAAGCCACATCCTTATTTGAATATATCAGTGTTGCAGAAAGCAAGCGAAATATTGAGTTGCTTTCTGGGAACTTATATCTTGCGCAAGGTGACGCTGAAAGAGCTAAACATCATTTTTTGAATGCACATTCATTGTTTTTGGATAATGCAAAGAAATTAAATCAGCTTGGAGAATGTATAATTTTTAATGCGCTTTCAAGAGCCTGCATTGCTAATCAAGAATATTATGAGGCTCTTTCATATACCGAAAAAATTAACAATATTATTATAAATGCAGAATTAGGCCCTCATATGTTTACTGCATCCTATCATGAACGAAGAGGGGATATATTTTTTGCATTAAAAGATTTTGACCAAGCTGAACGAGAATATATCCGCAATAGAGATTTATTGCAAAAATCATTTACTACTGGTTTAACTGATGATACTTTCAACTTCACCCATCCAGTATTAACCTATGCGATTAAAATTTCTGAAAGATATCACTATGCTGAAGATACTCTGGATTCTTTGCAACAACTTTGTTTTCGTCCACAACACCCGGACTTACTAAGAGCATATAAATCTTTAGAATGCTTATACAAAGAAGTAGGGGCAACAGAAAAAGCTGAATCATTAATAAAACAAAAAGAAAGCTTGTTCAAATATGTAAATTTACATCCTAATAATAATATTTGGTGGGACTTACTTGGATTATTATAATACGGAGGCTTGCTCAACGACTCACTGTTTCGCGAAAATAAAAATGAGCCTTTAAAGGCTCGTTTTTTTGTGTGTTTTCTATATTGCTCGTTTACTCGTCCCAGCCATCCAATGCCTTGTGTGCGGTTTGTAATTTTTCCGGTATATTAATTTCTTGTGGACATTTGGGTAAACATTCTCCGCAGTTGGTACATGCTAAAGCACTACGATTACCACGGCGGGTATACATATAAGAACGGCGAGGATTATCAAAATTTTCAAAACGATTACCATCGTTATATTGCTTAAATATCCCGGGAATATCTACATTTAGCGGACATGGTACGCAGTAATCACAACTTGTACACGGGATAGAAACAATTGATTCATATGCTTCGCGGGCAGATGCTATCAATTTTTTTTCTTCAACACTTAAACATTCCGGAACCATATCCGACTGAGAAAAAAGAGCTATGTTATCTTTAAGTTGTTCCATAGTACTCATGCCGCTTACTATAGTGCTAACTTCCGGATAATTTGCCAGATGTCTAAAAGCCCATTCTGCCGGAGGGCGTTTAGTATGAAAGTTATTATAGACGTCTGCTACAGGTTTAGGAGCCTGGGCTAAACCTCCCCCTCGCAATGGTTCCATTACAGCAACTGCCATGTTATTTTTATGAGCAGTAAAAATGGCTTCTTCTGTAACTTCGCGGTTTACATCCAGCAAATTTTGTTGAATAAGACACATTTCCCATGGGTAACGCTCTACCACATCTTTAAACGTAGAAAACCCGCCGTGAAAAGAAAATCCTATATGTTTAATTAACCCTTCGGCCTTAAATTTTTCAAATTCTTCAAAAATCTTTCGTTGTTGAATTTGATCCCAACTTGCTGAAGTAATGCAATGCAACAGATACACGTCAATATAATCTGTACGCAATTTTTTAAGAGTATTTTCCAAGTTGCGGCGGATTTCTTCTTGAGTAGTCATCGCTCCAAAAAGCTGCTTAGTAGCAATATTTACCTTTGCTCTGCGGCTTTTTTCTTCCAGTGCTTCCCCTAAAATAGCCTCACTTTCACATGCATGGTAGGTAAGCGCGGTATCAAAATAGTTAACACCATTGTCTACAGCATATTGGATAAGCTCGTATGCTTTTTCCCTAACTACCCCTAATGTGCGGTCATTTTCATCTTTAAACGGTAAACGCATACACCCCATGCCAAGCAGGGATACTTTTAAACCTGTATTACCAAAATTTCTGTACTGCATAATTTAACCATTCCTTTCTAAATATGCCACAGCTATTTACTTTTGAACACACGGCTCTTAGCGCATCATCTTTCTTCTGCGCAACCAAAACCTAATACCGGCCCAGCGGCGTAAAGTGTTTTTGCGGGTGGCTTTAATGATTTCTTTAAGCAATACCCAAGCACCGGTGCCGGACTCTTCTTTTATCATTATTGGCAAAGCTATATATACCATAATGCATCTCATAATAGCCGAAAGGGTTAGAAGGTAATTATACCTTGTAAGCGGTGTTCCGAAGGGAGAAAGTTCCATAGCTTCCGGGATAGAAAACACATTGTCAAGCAGCCATCCGCCGGTAGCGTTGGCCAACCCTATCCCTACTATAGAGGTGCATGTAAAATACATGGCTATATACATAGATCTATTAACCTTGGGTGCATGGCCTAACATAATATTATTTGCACCTAAATCAAAGCCGGGCAACAACAGACCTTGCATTAATCCTATTGTCATAATAAACACTATAGAAATTGTATTGTTGGCAGTAAAAAGCCAAAGAAAAGGCGCAAAGCATAGAAGTCCGTTAGCTACTTGCATAACGGCTTTGTTTCCGTGGTTATCTAAAGTACGACCCCAACGGGATACGATAATAACAGAGCATATATTTGGTAATATTTGTATTGCAACAGTAATAAGCGTATTGCTTAACTGAACCCCTTCACGCAGATGTATCAAAATAAACGGCCCGGATATATTCAAAGAAAATAGCCAAAAAGTCATAAAAAGAATGAATTTCATGTAGGGCTTGTTTTTAAGAACAGTTAAAAGCATAGGTAGAAACTTTTCTTTTTCTCCATCATTAGAACGCTTGGCCATATCCGGGAATTTTACGCCAAAAAAACATAGTATATCTAAAGTACCGGCAATAGTGGCCAAGGTAAACACAAGTGCATAGCTATAAAAAGCCGGAAAGCTGTCCAACATCCATGCTGTCAAAATGCCGCCAACAATACCGGCCATAGTAAAAATTCGCATTCTTACAGCAAAATAACGGCCTCGTATATGTTCCGGCACAAGATCCGCTACCAGTGAAAAAAATGATACATTCATAAATGGAGTTGAAAATGCAGAAATCAACAAAAATAATGACACCATCCATATACGCAGTGTCAATTGTTCCATAGGAATAAAAAATGGTACAAGGCCAAAAGGTAGCCATATAAGCCTTTGAAGCAATCCAAAGCCAATAAATAGCTTTTTGCGCTGTTGGGTACGTTCCAATACATAAGAAGCCACCAATTGTAATGGTGAAAGAATTGGGCCAATTGCAAATAATAGGCCAAAAATAAAATCTGATACCCCAAGAGAACGCAAATATCCGGCCATTGCAATACCATTTACGATATTAAATTGTATGACGCCAAAAGCTACGGCATATATAAGCAATTTAAGTGACTTAATTGTGTGGGATTCCAGGCCATGCGTGTCAAATAGTTCCAACCGGGGAAGTCTATACCTCAATTATGTAAACCCCTTTAGAATACCAAAAGCCAAAACACATGTTTTCACTTTCTGGTATAAATTTGATTTTAGTGAAGCAGATTTTAGTGAAGCAATGAGTCGTTGTTAGAGTATAGCCGACCTTTCCCTTTTTTTCAATAGAGCTGTCAAAAACAAACAGCAAGATATTAATGTATAGCAATTCCGCTTGTTATTGACACGCTTGCGTATCAATTCAAGCGGAGATTGCGCCCCCCTCACTGACACGAAGCACACAGTGCGAAGTGGAAGTGCTATAAATCAAAGATGGCGTTAACCGTATGAACCGGAATTAACATGCAATGTAAATTTTCCAAAAAAATAAGTTCAATCACCAAAAACATGATTAAACTCACTAAAACTCAACCAGCATATTTACAAATTATTAAGTGCAAAAAATATGCAAAAATATATGGAAAAAAGCACTTGAAAAATCCTGTAGAAGATGGCAGGATATAGTCGAAGTAGCTGATTAACTGATTTTTGAAGGGAAATTTTAAAAAGTATCAAAGTTTAAAACTTTGGTGCAAAGTCCGCTATTCCCCGTAGCAGGAGGAATGCGGAGTCTATAGGTGAGTGACATCATCCATAGACACAAGTTAAGCTTGCCAATACACAAGGCTAGTTTACTACAAGTTTACCTATTTTTCAATAGACATTTGGTAGATACTTTATTGTCTGCCTTAAAAATGTCTATGGTAAATTTGCTGTATTGCTATGCTTTATTTCTTGATATTGCCTAAGCTTAACTTCTGTGAGTGGATGATAGCGACGTGGATACGGTCGTTGCCATCCACACTTTTTTGTTCTTCCTAACTAATATCTTTTCGTCTTGAGCCTGCTGCGTAATGAGTGGGAGTAGTAAAGTATTTATTGGTTTTTAAGCACGGCATACAGCAACACGGTAACTGGCACACGGCACCAAAAAGAAACGGTTATGTGATCCCCCAAAACGCATAACCTTTCAAAACCCTTTCTCAAAAAATGCAAGAAAAATTTAGACACTAATACTAACATTAGCAACAAACAGCAGGCTCAAGGCTGAAAGGATTCAACGTGAAAAGGCTGACACGCCGGGAACATAGGTGCAGCTTCTAAAAAGTGAACATGTAAGGAGTTAAGCATGAGAAATGACAACGAATTAAATGTAATGATAGGCAGTAATGTTAACAAACTGCGTATTTCTCACAACATGAGCATCAAAGAATTAGCAGAGCTGATGGAATATTCTGAATCGGCTTTACGCTCAGTTGAAACAGGAGCAAGAGGGGCGTCAGCATGTACTTTGTTTAAAATTGCAGAAATTTTTGACATC
>WQVX01000026.1 GCA_009785615.1 Defluviitaleaceae bacterium
AAATCCAACGGCACGTTGTTTCAATTAAGCCGGACCGCTCTACTCCTCGCAAAGTGAAGTTTCACCATAATCAAAAAGCTAATTGTTAGACGACTTTCTTAACCTGTGGACATTGGTAAACTTCCTCAAGAAATAATAAGTAAAGAACCATTTTGGGCTATGTCCTATGTTGGTGAACCTCTTTCATGGGGAGATGCCCAAGGAACACGAAATCTCTATGAAAAAATGTTTAACTTTTACTGTGCTAAGTCTAAAATGGAGGAATAGTATTGTCAAACAATTAATGAAGAAATATTTTTTGGCCATCGGTACAAAAACAACCCACGGTCTTGATTGTATGCCATAAAAGGAGATAACAAAATGAAAAATAATAATTTAGCACTGGAAGCTGTTAAAGCCCGCGAAGCAGCGTATGTTCCATATTCCAATTTTATGGTTGGAGCTGCTTTACTAACAAAAGATGGCAAAATTTTTTATGGATGTAATATAGAAAATGCTGCATATTCCCCAACAATATGTGCAGAGCGGACAGCATTTACTAAGGCTGTATCTGAGGGTGAACGAGAGTTTTCTGCAATTGCAGTAGCAGGTTGGGCCAAAAATGCCAAACCTGCACAGGCTTTCCCTTGCGGAGTATGCCGCCAAGTTATGCGAGAGTTTTGCAATCCTAATGAATTCAAAGTTTTGGTAGTAACCAACGAAAACGGAGACTATACGGAACATACGCTGGAAGAGCTTTTGCCTTATAGCTTCGGCCCGGAAAGTTTGATGTAAATTTGCCCTATAGCAATTCCGATTGACATTAACACGTATTAGCAAAAATCCCGTCTAATAAGGCGGGATTTTTGCTTTCCCGGTAAAACACTCAGGTAGCAACTTCTTGTACAAGAGCATAACTTATTATAGTAAAGACCAAATGCAATGAGGTGAAGATATGGCAAGCAAAAAAAAACATAACATACTCATAATAGAAGGTGCAAAAACAGATACTGCTACTTTATACAAGATATTAGATTTGGAATACAATGTGCATAATGTAAAAAACAATATACAAATTTTAGATGTAATAAAAAAACTCTTGCCCGATGTAATATTGTTAGATATTTTTATGGCAGAAAACGATGGATATAATATTCTTATATCCATAAAATCTAATGAAGATACAAAAAAAATTCCTGTTATTATATTAACAGAGTGTATATGCGATGTTGAAGAGAAAGAGTTAGAAAAAGGTGTGTTATTAGGGGCTATAGATCATATATCAACACCGTTTAACCCCACAGTTGTCAAATTAAGAATTGCTCAAACACTAAACCAAATTGATACGATAGAACGTTTGTGTATAATAGATTCACTAACAGGTATATCTAATAGGCTTAATTTCGATAATCGGCTAAAAGTAGCATGGGAGCAAGCTAAGAGAGATAATATCGCATTAAGTATTTTTATAATTGATATAGATGATTTTAAAATGTACAATGATACTTATGGGCATTTGCAAGGTGATGAAGTATTACGTAAAGTAGCATCTACTATAGATAAATCTCTAATCAGGTCAGTTGATTTTGTTGCTCGTTGGGGAGGCGAAGAATTTATAGTGTTGCTACAAGATACAAGTTTAAGCGGTGCTTTAGTTGTTGCTGAGCGTATTCGTAAAAACATTGAAGATATTTTAATATCTTGTGCTGACGACAAAACAACTATAGTGACTGTAAGTATAGGTGTAAATACTCATATTCCTACCAAAAAAAGTAACCTTCATGATTTTATTAATAGGGCTGATCAAGCACTTTATAAATCTAAAGCAATAGGCAAAAACAGGGTTGTAGACTGGAATGATATGTATTACAATGAAAGCAACTGGTAATTAATAAAAAATGGAGGAACAGCTCCTTGCATAATGAACGCCACACTGCCATTTATATCTTGATTGAAATAAACCAAAATGGTGCTTACAATAATATAGCCCTGAGAAAAGCTCTGGAAGAACGCTCCGATTGGCAGCCTCACCGGCGGGCTTTTGTTACTGAACTGGTAAATGGTACTTTACGTAACCAAATACTGATAGACTACACAATTAATAATTTTTCTAACAAGCCGGTTTCTAAAATGAAACCTTTTATCAGGGAATTGTTGCGGACAGCAGTTTATCAAATTTGCTGGATGGACAAGGTTCCTTTTTCTGCTACTGTAAATGAAGCTGTTAAATTAGCACGTTTGCAAGGATTTGGAAACTTGTCCGGGTTTGTTAACGGAATATTGCGTAATATTGTACGTAGTTATGAAAAAAATTCATTGCCTCAGCCACCCTCCGGAGATAAAGCTAATTATCTAAGCCTTAAATACTCATTTCCTTTATGGTTGGCAGAGTCTCTTGTAAATTGGCTTGGAAAAGACGCAGAGGATTTTTGCGCTCAAAGTCATATTCCTCCTAAGGTAACAATTTGCACTAATACTCTTAAAACTACCGGAGATGACTTAATAACGGATCTTGAATCGGTGGGCATAGAGTGTACCAAATCTGTCATTGCCGAAAATTGCATCCATTTAAAGCGCGTTTCCAATATTACTGACATTTCTGCTTATAAAAAAGGTCATTTTTTTGTCATAGACGAAGGAGCATATCTTGCGACTTTAGCTTTAAAGTTGCAACCGGGCCAAAAAATCATAGATTTATGTGCTGCTCCGGGAGGAAAATCCTTTGTCTGTGCAGGGATGATGCAAAATCATGGACAAATCATATCTTTGGATATCCATTCACATAAAATTAAATTGATGAAAGATATGTCAACACGTTTGGGCATAAATTGTATTGAAATAAAAGAAAGAGATGCGACTATTATCAATCCTGCTTGGGACAAGCAAGCTGATGCTGTTTTGCTGGATGCTCCTTGCTCCGGCTTTGGAATCATTCGCAGAAAGCCGGACATAAAATACACAAAAACTATGGATGATGTAAAATCGTTAGCAGCATTTCAGCGAAAGTTGCTTTCTGTTGGAGCTTCTTATGTAAAACCCGGTGGAGTGTTGGTATATAGCACTTGTACCATTACTAAAGAAGAAAACGATGATAATATTAGCTGGTTTTTGGAGAACTTTCCTTTTGTTGCTGATGAACCCGGTCAGCAATTATTGCCTCAAAATGATCACGATGGATTTTTTATAGCACGGATGATACGAACATGAAAAAAGACATCCTCTCAATGAATATAAGCGAAATACAAAGCTTGCTATCTACATATAGGGAGCCAAGTTATCGAGCCACTCAAATTTTTGAATGGCTTCATAAACGTAAAGCAAATACTTTTCAAGATATGGATAATTTGCCAAAAAATTTACGTGCTGTTTTGGAAGAAAACTGTCGCATTACTCATTGTAAATTAGCTGAAATCTACTCATCTGCCCGTGATGATACTCAAAAATTTCTATTTGAGCTAGAAGATGGCACTTTCATTGAATCCGTGAGAATGCAATATAATTTTGGACATTCTATTTGCATATCTACACAAGCAGGATGTCGGATGGGTTGTAAGTTTTGTGCTTCTGCTATAGGCGGTTTGCTACGCAACCTTACAGCCGGAGAAATGTGTTCTCAAGTTTATGCTGTTAGTGAATTACCTAAAAATAAACAGTTGAACGATTCACAGGCAACAGCTCCCAATATAGTCCTTATGGGTTGTGGAGAACCTTTGGATAATTTTGATCAAGTAATCCGATTTATTGAATTAATTGGACATCCTAAGGGCGAAAATGTAGGAGCCAGACATATAACAGTTTCTACATGTGGATTGGTTCCTCAAATAATAGAGTTAGCAGATCTTAATTTGCAAATTACTTTAGCAATATCGCTCCATGGGCCGGACGATCGTATTAGGAAATCAATAATGCCTATTGCCAACCGTTATTCTATCCATGAGCTTATTGAGTCATGCCGTTATTATCTTAATAAAACCAATAGGCGCATTACCTTTGAATATGCCTTGATTAGAGATTTTAACGACCACGTAGATCATGCTTTAAAATTATCAAAGTTATTAGCCGGCTTATTATGCCATGTTAATCTCATTCCTGTTAACCCTGCTGCGGGTGATTATTCATCTACTCTTCGCCAAGAGGCCGAAGCTTTTTCTTCAATTTTGCAACGTAACAATATTAAAGCTACAATTCGCCGGACTATTGGAAGTGATGTAGACGCTGCTTGTGGACAACTACGAGCCAAAAAATTACCAAGATGATTAAAGAGCTTGATGGCTTTTAAGCATGATAATGAATTGATTCACGAAAATAAATAAAGAAGAGGGTTTACAAATGAATGCCATGACGCCTAAAGAAAGAGCCATTGCTGCTTTAAATTTACAAATACCTGATCAGGTACCTACTTTTGAATTGGGCTTTACACTTGCGCCGGAGATGTTTGGAATAAACTTATATCCCCCGGATCTCAATCGTGAGGTCATTGGCCGTCTTTCAGCGGCTGATAAAGATCGGCGACTAAACGAGGTTGCTAAAGACATTATTAAGGTATTTGAAGCGTTAGATTATTGTATCATTCCCGGTCATTTTGGTGCCGGCTATGTAGATGGCACTTTCATTTCACCGGAACGAAAATTTTTATTTAATAAGGTACGTGAATTAGCCAATGGGCAACGCTTAATAGGTTATACAGCCGACGGGACATTTGCAATTTCCAACAGAAGCGGGATAAATGCCTTTGCTTACCGTGTTGCCAACGATCCAAAAGGTCTCCATGCCGAAGCTAAACAACGTATGGACATTGCTATCGAACGCAATAAAAATTTGGCTGAAGCCGGCGTGGAAGTTGCTTTCCTTTGTGCCGATTATTGCAATAATTCCGGGCCTTTTTTGTCGCCGGAAATGTTTGAGGAATTTATTCAACCCTATTTGGCAAAAATTATTGAGGAATGCAAAAAATCCGGTATGTATACAATCAAGCATTCTGACGGAAATATTATGCCGATTTTAGATCATTTGGTAGAGTGTAAGCCACACGCTTTGCACTCTTTAGATCCTATGACCGGTGTGGATATCAAAGAGGTTAAAGCACGAGTAGGGCATAAAGTAGCCCTGTGTGGCAATGTGAATTGCGCTGTTTTGCAATCCGGCACAGATGAAGAACTTATTGCTAGTGCAGAATACTGCCTTACTCATGCCAAACCCGGCGGTGGTTATATTTTTTGTACCAGTAATCTACCATTTAGAGGGATACCACCTCATCGGTACCAAATGATTTTGGATATTTGGAAACGGATGCGGAATTATTAATTTTAGGTGAGGTGTGTGTATGAGAAACGAAATAAGACAAGCATTGCAAAATCATCAAACCCTTTTTGGAGAAAATGCCTTTGCTAATCCATTATCAAATACTTCAACTGAACCATTGCAAATTTTAGTTAACATTGCAATAAGTGAAATGGATGCATATTCGCGCTTAAAAAACTCTACTTCAAGAAATATGTCTACAGATGTTTATAACCTTACAAGAGAGCTGAGCAAGAAATATTATATTGAAGAAAATGCAGCAAAAGTGGTTATCGAATGCATAGCAGAATTATTGGGATACATACCACCCGCCGATATTGAACTGATTCAACCAACGGCTTTATCAATTTCTGTCGGTGATATTATGCAATTTGGTGACTATGATTGGCGTGTGCTTGACATACAAAATGACAAAGCATTGCTTTTAAGCATAAACATATTAGAACAAAGAGCATATCATCCATGTTATACCGGCGTAACATGGGAACAAAGTAAATTACGGCAATATCTTAATGACGAATTTTTCAATAATTTTAACCGGGCAGATAGAAATAAAATAGTGGAAACAAAAATAGGCAACCCGGATAACTTATGGTATGGCACATATGGCGGCAATGATACGTTTGACAAAATATTTATATTAAATCTTGAAGAAATTGACCATTATTTTGGCAATAGCGAGGATTATCTGAATAAAAAGAAAAAAAGATATGACAATGGTAAATGGATTGCCGATGATAGTGGCTGGATATTATCAAACGTACATGATAACAATAGAATAGCAAAATACAATGATTTGGATTCGTTTTGGTGGTTGCGCTCACCCGGCTATTGTGATTGTACTGTAGCCTACGTTAGCACACCCGGTTACATTCCTCTCAATGGAGATCGTGTTTGTATTGGTCGTGGAGGTGTGCGTCCGGCTTTATGGATAAAACTATAGCAATACCTTGTACCATTCAATATGATAGTGTAAAATAAATCTATCTTCGCGCAAAGTGACACAATTTTCAAGAGAGGTGTAGATTCCCATATTTAATGAACCTAAGCAAACTAATGAACAATCTGATGTGCCTGCAATTTATGAAATTTTGGAACATGAAAAAGAGTCGCAGTATCAATCAATACCGATTTCTGAAAACATCTTAAACAAAAAAAATATAACTAAAATATATGAGATGAGAAAAATTCAACCTTCCGGATCTTCACATTTAAGAACATATGATGCTAGAGATGAAAAACTCTTTTATCAACAAGCAAAGTTTATGGAAAATTTTGAAGATGACTACAATAAAGAGATATTATTTAACAGTTCCATTCCTACATATACGGACATGAATATAGAACAATTGCGTTGCTATTTTTCGTGGAGAACGCAAGTTAGAAAAGGTATAATTAATGATACAAATATTTCATACGCTTATGTTTATATTTATGAACTAATTAACCTTATTGGAATGAACGCTCCGGAAGATGCTTTTGAAAAGCTTGTAACTTTCTGGCAGACTTTCAGAAGTTTTAATAACAAGATAGATTATTATATAAAAATATGGCTAAAAGACCTTTATATTTGCAATGATTTTTCCATGTCTTTTAAAGAGCTTGTAATTAATGCAGGATTACAAGAATATTATACTGATATTTTTGAAGATTTAAGTGATTATTTCTCCACTTATCTGTGGCAGTTATCTAATTATGAGCTTGAAAGTAGTAAGTTTGTAAACACTAATAACGAAATTAGTAATTATATTAAAAAATGTTTTGTGATTGTGGTTGATAATCTAGTTCCTCTTTTGAATATGTATGGCGCATCTTTAGAAGATTTGCTTAAAAAAGATGCTGATGCAAAGTCGGGAATATGGCATACACCTTTTGATAAAGCTGTATATTTTCAGCAAAAGAAAAAACAAAATCCAAAAGTAATATATATTAGTGAACGAGAATATTATCAATTCAATGGATACAACTGGTATTTATATAAATCGTCTGTTTCAAAATATGATTATGCGGTTGCCGATTTTATAGGCTATATTGTAAAAAAAATTGAATCAGAACTTAGAATAATGAGCGGATATAAATATAGACTTTCTCCTAATATACATTCATTTATTGATAAAATGATTGAAAAGCACTATTGTAAAAATGACAATATTTTAATAAAAATAATGCTGGATACTAATTTTACCAGTATTATCTCTGAAACAATAAAAGCTTGTTTTTTTCAGTCACCTTCATTTGATAGCTCATTGTTGGATAAAAGCACACAGAAAATATCAATTGTTAAACATTTATTTAGTATAGCTAATCAAGAACCTTATTCTACATTTATAAAAATGCGTAAAATTAAAAGTGAAGATGCTTCTAAAAATAGTCTTGCTGACAAATTTTGCAAGCAAGCAGAATTGTTACATGAAATTACTGATGATTTTGATAAAATAATGGATTTTTCTGCTGCTAAGCCTAATTTTGATGAAATGGCTAATGACCAAATTAGGACATATTTAACGTGGAGAACAAAATATAATGCAGGAATTGTTGAACCAATTCCTGACGCATATGTTCTGTTATACGCATCTGAGGTTATAAACTTGATTGAAGCAGATACCCAAACTGAAGTAATAGAAAAACTATCTGCCTTGCTTCATACCTATTCCGGTATCAACGCCTATTTAGTGAAATTTCTTACTGACTTGATTAGGGATTATTATATCTATAATCCGATGGACTGTTCTTTTACTGATATAGTATTAAATTCCGGATTAGAAGATTATTACATTTGTAATTCATTTGGTGATAATCGCTTGAAAAATCCGTTATTGTTTTATGGAAAAATATCAAATTATAAAATATTAAACAGTAAATTTTATTCAGATGATACTATAAATATACTTAACGATTGCTTTCAAGAATGCTTGAGACAAATTATTTCTGTTTTTTTTAATAAAAACAATATTGTTTTTAGACAAGCGTTAATAAACAAAGTAAAAGGCCGATGGTGGAGACCATTTAGGGAGGTAATTTACAAATATCCAAAAATAATCAGACAGAGAACACTTGTAAGACTTAATGAAAATGAAGTTTATATTTATTATCATACTTCTTCACGGTACGAGCATAAATCTACTGAAAAATTGGACGTGGCAGCTTCACATTTCATAGGATATATCTTCAAACGTATGGAATCCAAAGTTCGTGAGATTACCAAGCACAAGAAAAAATTGACAGTAGATGCAAAAGCAATGGCTCAAAAGATACCTTGTAAGACCGAAAATCAAATTATGATTTCAAATATGATGTTAAAACAAGAATTTAGTGACTTAATTGATGAAACAGTACTAATCTATTTTCAAAAAAATCATCCTAATATTTTTATTGACCCTGATTCCATATACAAAAAGCCAATAAAGGTAAATGTAGACTTTAGTAAATTAGATCAAATACGAACCGAAGCAGCAGAAATACAAGAGAAACTTCTTGTAACGGAGGAACCGCCTGATGAAGTTAGCATTCAGGAAAATACTTTTCATCAAGCAAATACCCTTCATCAGGAAAAATCTGATAAAATCCATAAAAATATTATTGAAAATATCCCCAAAAATGCATCAAAGCCAAATGAAATGCTTGATAAATGGGGTATGTTAATATCCTCTCTCACCAATATCCAGCGTGAAACAGTGTCTATCATTTTGGAAGGTGTAGCAGTATCAGAAAAACTTGCCGGGCTTGCTATCAGTAATCATCTATTGCTTGAAGTTTTATTGGAGCAAATTAATGAATCAGCTTTGGACTACATTGGTGACAATATCATAGAAACCGGTGATAGCCCTGTTTATATATATGATGAATATGTAAATGAATTATTTCGCGTACTAAAAGAAATAGAGTAGGAGCAACAATGATGGAAAAAAAAGCACCTAAGCGTATTGCAACAGCAATTTTAAATTCGTTAAAAGGAGGTGTTGTCCCAAGGGTTGGATTGGAATACATTGCTGTTGGTCGTAAATCTGAAATTGATGCATTACTTCATGATGTTAGTATTATTGAGGATGGTGGTGCGGCTTTTCGGTTTATTGTAGGCAGATACGGCAGTGGAAAAAGTTTTTTGCTCCAAACTATGAGAAATTATGTTATGGAAAAAGGCTTTGTTGTAATTGACGCAGATTTATCAATAGAGAGACGTCTTTCCGGTACAAAAGGGCAGGGAATTTCTACTTATAAAGAACTAATGCAAAACATGTCCACTCGTACAAAACCGGACGGAGGAGCATTGCCATTAATTTTAGAAAGATGGATATCCTCCATTCAATCTGAAGTTGCCGCTAGTACCGGTCTTTCACCTGATGATTCAGGTTTTGATGAGGCTGTAAGAAGTAAAATTTATAGTACAGTAAATGAACTTGAAGGTATGGTAAATGGATTTGATTTTGCGCGAGTAATTTTATTTTATTGGGATAAACACAAATTTGGCGATGATCAAGGTAAAGCTAAAGCAGTAAAATGGTTTAGAGGCGAATACTCCACTAAAACTGAAGCTAAAAACGAAATAGGCGTAAATTTTATAATTAATGATGATAATTGGTATGATTTTATTAAACTATTTGCTACATTCCTTGTAAACGCAGGTTATAAAGGGCTTTTGGTCATGATTGACGAATTGGAGGCTATTTTTAAGATCCCTCATAGAATTACAAGACAGTATAATTATGAAAAAATTTTGACTATGTATAATGACACATTACAAGGAAAAGTAAAACATCTGGGGATTATAATGGGTGGAACACCTCAATGCATTGAAGATACTGAAAAAGGTATATTTAGTTATGGTGCTCTTAGATCCAGATTAGCCGAAGGACGATTTTCAACAGTCGAACACCGTGACTTGCTGGCACCAATCATTCGATTAAATACACTTTCTTATGAAGAAATGCTTGTTTTGATAGAAAAGTTAGCAATATTGCATTCTGATTTATATGACTACCAAATGAAAATATCAGAATCAGAGTTGCTTGCATTCCTAAAAATAGAATATGAGCGTATAGGTGCAGATACCCATATTACACCTCGTGAAATAATTCGTAATTTTGTGGAAGTCCTAAACATCATGTATCAAAGTGCAGATAAAAACATGATTGATATTATAAGTGATGGCGAATTTGTTTTTGCTAAAGATGAAACAAGTGAAGAGTCCCTTTACGATGAATTTGCAGATTTTGAGGTTTAAAAATGAAGAGCGGCAAGGATATTTTCATGAGACTTGCACCTTATATTCAAGAGTTCGTATACCGTGAATGGGATGAAATTCGACCAATTCAGGTTGCAGCATGTGACATAATTTTTAACACTGATGACCATTTGCTATTAACTTCCGGCACTGCTTCCGGTAAAACTGAGGCGGCTTTTCTTCCGGCATTAACAATGCTGCATGAATCGCCGTCAATTTCTGTTGGAATTCTTTATATAAGCCCGCTTAAAGCATTGATTAATGATCAATTTATGCGACTGTATTCTTTGCTTAATGAAGGTGGCGTTAATGTTTATAAATGGCATGGTGATGCTTCAGTAGCAAATAAGACAAAATTATTAAAAAATCCGCAAGGGGTACTACAGATAACGCCGGAATCACTTGAAAGTTTAATGATCAACAAACGCGAGGCTTGTATTCGATTATTTAAAGATTTGAAATTTGTGGTTATAGATGAAGTTCATTATTTTATGGCAAGCCCACGTGGTGTACAACTTATATGCTTATTAGAACGTATAGAAAAATTGACAGGTTGCCGACCTCGCAGGATTGGATTGTCTGCAACTATAAACGACTATTCTTCTGCTGAACAATGGCTTTGCTCCGGCACAAAGCGCAAATGTCAAGTGCCCATAGTAAGTGCTACGCCTCAAAAACTTTCTATGTTTATGCAAAGATTTGTTTTATGTGGAGATGAAGAAGAGGACGAATTTGATACCGAAATTATTCGATACTATGAATTTTTGTATCAACATACTTTAAATAAAAAATCCATAATATTTGCCAATTCCAGGGCGTTGGTGGAATCTGCTATTGCAAATATCCGCAAAATTGCAGAAGAAAAACGGACTCAAGATGTATACAAAGTTCATCATGGAAGCATATCTGTTACTCTTAGAGAAACAGCAGAAAAAGAAATGAAAGAATCAGACTTGCCCATTGTTACAGGTGCTACGGTTACATTGGAATTGGGTATTGATATAGGCTCTTTGGATAGGATCATTCAGTTGGGTTCTCCATTTTCTGTATCTAGCTTTACTCAAAGGCTTGGTAGATGTGGGCGCAAAGGCCAAACAGCAGAGTTGATTTTTGCTTTTATTGACCGTGATACGGAAAGCTTCTCAAATCCTGTAGATAAAATTAATTGGGAATTTATAAAGAGCATTGCAATTATACAGCTTAGGCTTGAAGAAAAATGGGTTGAACCACTTAGGTCTCCAAGCCACCCTTTTGGATTATTATACCATCAAACTATGAGCTTTCTTCTTGCAAATGGCGAAGCAAAACCCGCGTTTTTAGCACAAAACATTTTAGGATTAAGTGCATTTAGGCAAATAAAAGCAGAAGATTATAAAATTCTTCTTCAACATCTTATTCAAATTAATCATCTTCAAAAATTAGAGAATGGCAATTTAGTTATTGGATATCAGGCTGAACCGGTTGTGTCAAATTTCCAATTTTACTCAGTTTTTGAAAGTGCCATAGAATATGAAGTTAAGCACAAAGATGAATCCATTGGTTCTGTAATGGAGCCATACCCAATTGGAACAAACTTTGCTTTAGCAGGTAAATCGTGGCTGACAATTGACATCAATGAAAAATCTAAAACGCTATATGTGGAGGAAGCAAACGGGGTTTCCAGCGTTAACTGGATTTCCCCGTCTCAATTGAACTTGCATACAAAAATACTGCAAAAAATGAGAGATGTTCTTTTAGATGATAAAGAATATGCCTATTTGAGCCAAAGTTGCAAGAGCAGATTGGCTCAAATTAGGGAAGATGTACAAGCAAGCGGAATTGCAAAAAATAATGTTATTCCGCTTGGAGACAATAAATTTGCTGTGTTTCCATGGGTTGGAACACAGCAATTATACACTTTGCTTTTTACTTTGCAACAACAATGGATACAGTCTTTGATAGCACCCGGAGGCTTTTTGCCAATATATCTTGAAGTTGAATATGGTGGTACCAAAAATGAATTATTAAGAGTTTTAAAAAATATTATTGAAAATGAAATTGATAAATATTCATTTGTTTTTCCTGATAAAATTCAAATTCCATCAAAATTTAATAAGTTTATTCCTAAAAAATTATTGACTAAAGAATTTTTAGAAGATTATATAGATATTGATGGATTAAAGGAAGGTTTAAAGCAGTGCGTGTTATAAGAGCCTGTCCAAAATCTCCTTTTCACCATTTTTGCGGTCGATATTTCCGCCCTTCTTTGTCAGCTCCTCCTAATTTCTATTCGTTTTCGACCGTCCAAACAACCCTTTGTAACGGCACATACGAAGGTAAAAACTTTGCAGATGTCATCAAAAAAGAGCTTATCGGAGTAAATGTCGAAATAGCCAAACGCTCTGATTATGATTGACATAGTTGTTTGTTCTGAAGATAATTTAATAAACCAAGTATTTGCGAAAGGTGTTTTAGCTAAATCATGAAAGAAAAGATCATCAAATACTCACTTGCGGCTGTTTCTTTGCTGATTCCGGCAGTGTTTACCATTATACTTTTTTTTGTTATTTCTGAATCCATACCTGCGGTTACTCAAATTGGAGTAGGATTATTTGATTTACAAGGAATTTGGAGACCATTGTCAGCTTCTCCATCCTATAGTATTTTGCCGATGATCTTAGGTACATTGTACGTATCTTTTTTAGCAATTATTTTGTCTGCTCCTATTGCGTGCTTATGTGCAATTTTTTTGAACTATTACGTAAGGAAAAGGATTTCCAAGCCAATACTGGCATTTATAGATTTGCTTGCGGGTGTTCCTTCCGTTATTTTTGGATTTATAGGTTTGATGATAATAGTCAGTAATTTTGAGAAAATTTTTAATATGTCTGCCGGAGAATCTGTTTTTGCGGCGGCTATTTTATTAGCTATAATGCTACTACCATATATTGTATCTTCCTACAGTGAATCCATTGAAAGGGCAAAAGATAAGTATGGATCTGCATCCCTGGCTTTAGGAACATCTGAGGAATATGCAACATTAAAAATTATTATACCTATTACTAAAAATAGTGTAGTGGCGGCTGTTACAATGGCTTTTGGCCGTGCAATGAGCGAAACTATGGCGGTTATGATGATTATTGGAAATGCTCCTATTTTTCCAACATTGTTTGGAAGGAGCCAGACAATTCCCGCTTTAACAGCCTTAGAATTTGGAAGTGCAGAATACGGTAGTTTGCATTTGTCGGCCATTTATACTGCAAACCTAGTATTACTTATATTATTATGTTTTATTTTAACTGCAACGTCTTTCTTAAAAAGGAAATTATTAAAAGAATATGATTAAATATAAAGCATTTAAAATAGCCGTTATTTTATGCGGGATATGTGTTATTGCCACAGCCACGTTTATATTTGGTTATGTGTTTTTTATGGGCTTTCACAGAATCGACATAAATTTTATAACAGACAGACCCAGGGGTATCCCGTTAGGGACAGAAGGAGGGGTATTCCCTGCTATTATGGGGACTGTATATCTGGGTGCATTGTCCGGATTTATTGCCGGGATTGTTGGAAGTATAACGGCAATATTTTTAGTTTTTTACTGTCGCAATAAATTTTTAAAGGGAATTATTGTCTTTTCAACATATTTTTTAGCCGGGATGCCATCAATACTATTTGGAATTGTTGGATACACAATTTTGATTTATATGCTGGGAATGCCACGGTCTTTACTAACCGCAGGAATAACAGTTTCGGTTATGATTGTACCATTTATAACAATAAGGATAGTCAAGTCATTTAAAGAAGATATCTTAGATATGATGAATTCGTCTTTATGCTTAGGACTTCCAAAATGGTATATTATAAAAAAATTTATTTTGCCTAATTATTTAATTAATATTATGACATCAATCTCTCTGGGAATGACCTATGGAGCGGGTGCCGCAGCACCTATTATATTTACAGGAGCTGTTATATTTGCTGAAACTCCCGGCAGTATCACACAGCCATTTATGAATTTATCTTACCACTTATTTATACTTGTCAACGAAGGCATTTCATTTGAAAATGCTTATGGTTCGGCTCTGATATTAATGTTTTTATTATTGGGGATTAACATATTTTGCAGAATTTTAGAGCATTTACGAGAAGGGGCGGACTGGCGTTTTGGAAAAGGCAAACAATAATATTATTACTATCAAAAACTTAAACGCTTATTATAAAAATGTTCAAGTTTTAAAAAATATCACCTGTGAGATACCGCGAAACAGCATAACCGTAGTGTATTACGTAAGTTTAAAAACCCCTTTCCAATGGTAATAATATACATAAATTGGAAAGGGGTTTTTATATATGATTATTTTAAGATCAATGTTAAAGAACCACAAGAAAGTAAAATTTATCTCGTTACAATTCTTAATGTTTGCCGTAGTTATGGTGTCTACACTTCCTATGATAGAGACTGAAGATATAGACGGTACATTTCATTGGAAGCGAGTTGTACTCCCGGTAACATATTCAGCAGAAGAACATGCCCAAATGTCTTTTGGCTACTTTTTTCAAAACGGAACCTACAGCGTACCCGATGATGTAGAAGTGCTTGGAATTAGGATTACTGACGGCCTGCTAACAGTAAACGTATCTGAATCTATCATGAATTATGGCGGTAGCTCTTTTGAAATAGCATTAGTAACTCAGCTAATGAAAATAGCCACAGAAGTACCCGGTGTAGATAGATTCACATTAAGAGTAGAAGGATTTTTACAACCATTAGTATATGGTACTGAAATTAACGGAGAAATGCTAAATCCAATATAGAATACCTCCAATAGCCATACTTAGTGTATAAACAAGCATAATCATAACAAAATTTTTCACAGCCGGTACAAAGGTTTCAGATTTAACTTGTTTTTTATAAAATAGTCTGATATTCCTTTGTACCGGTATCAATGTCAATAGGGTAGTTAAACTCCACAAAGGTATCAGCCCTAAAATAGAAGCAATTACAATAGCCAAGTAGGCAGCATAATATAATGCGGCAAAAAGCTTTAGCCCATTACTTGTACCAATATGATGAACTAAAGTGTAACGGAAAGTTCGATCTTTTTCAGCATCACAAATATTGTTAGCCAACGAAATATTTGAGGCAGCAAAAGTAGCCGGCAAGGTTATTAGTCCAAAACCAATAAGAGCAGGTAAATCAATTGCTGCCATTAAAAACATTTCTGAATAATTGAAGAACAATCCCAAGGGTCTAAAAGAAGGGTTGTTAATAGTAGTGACTATAAACATGATAACCGTTCCCGCAACAAAACCGGAAGCCACTTCACTATAAGGAGATTTAGAAATAGGTGCCGGGCCAAAAGTATAAGTTATGCCAATGAAAAAACAAAAAGCACCTGCGATAAGAAGCGTAAAGCCATGTAAATATACCAAATATAAGCTTAATATAGCAGATATAGTCAGCATAAGCAGTATTATAAAAAAACCTGCCCAATTACTATAATGTGGTTCCAAATTTTCTTCACGGTAATCGAGATGGTTATTAATAGCCGTAACCGACATATCCAGTAGCAATGCAGCAGGAATATAAAGTAAAGTGCTGACTAAGTTTATATTGCCAACAGAATAAAAAACATAAGCCAAAGCCGCTAGAAAAGGAAAAAAAGTAGCTAATTTGGTTTGAATTTCTACAAAGCTTAAAAATTTTTTCATAGTGTATTGTACATCCTCATAAGACTTCCTCTTATCCATCAAAAGTAAATTTATAATATTTAATAGAACTCTAAGAAGCTGTATTCACAGCTTCTTACTATTTTCTAACTATATAAAAATTCTTATGTCTATTATAAACAATGAATTGCATTACAGCAATGAATTTGAATGGAACTATTCCCTGGTAAGTTTTTATAGTATAATAAATTTGGCATTGATAAAAACCATGAAAAGAGGTGGCCGGTTGGGTGCTGGATTTGGAAAAGCCCAAAATAGTGTATTCATCATAGATAGCCAAATTGAAAATCTTGAGCTTTTAGGGGATATGTTAGAAAATGAATATACTGTTTACAAAGAAGTTAATGGTGATGACGTTATTAAAAGCGTAAAGCAAGAAGAACCCGATTTAATTTTACTGGGTGTGCATATGACAGGATTAAGTAGTGCTGACATAATGACTACTTTAAAAGAGTCTGATAAAACTAAAAATATTCCAATAATCACTCTATTGGATGATAATAGTTTAGGGGATGTAAAAGAATACTTTTTACTGGGTGCTATAGATTATATCCAAAAGCCGTTTCATCCTGTTGTAGTTAAAGCCCGTGTACGCAATTATATTAATCTGGTTAACCAACAACATTTAATTGATCAACTGGATGGTATAGATACTTTAACAAACCTATTCAATTCTAGCTTTTTCCAAATTAGGCTAGATCAGGAGTGGTTGCGTGCTATGCGAGATAATACGCAAATTAGTACATTTGTGATTGGTATTGACAATTTTACAGGATTTGATGAACAATATGGTAAAGAAAGAAGTGACGATGTCATAAAATGCGTTGCAGAAATTATCAAAAACAACCTCAAGAGATCTATGGATATACTTGCTCGCTGGGAAGATGATGTGTTTGTAGTCCTATTGCCTAATACCCGCGAATATGGTGCTGCTATATTGGCTGAAATAATACGAAAAGCAATAGAAAACAGCTTTGTTCTTCAAAGAAAACTTGAAGATTCTATTGTCATAACAGTTACTATAGTTTCCGGTTGTTGCAAACCGGAGAAAGGCAATATTTCAAAGGATTTTCTTTCACATACCATGGAAACTTTTTTTAATTTAAGAAAAACAGGAAAAAACATAGTTCATACGATAGTTTAGAACAGAAATGTTTTCAATAATTAAACTTGGCTACTAACCTGCTTTTGTTGGATTTGCAAGCCGAAAAGACAATGAAACAATGTTAGTAGACAGGTTTATTTTAATTACTGCATTTTACTGTTGACTATTGATAAAAATGGAGGATTTGGCATGATACAGGCATTATCATCATTCAAAGATTCAAACAAATCGGCTAGAAATCGGAAAGGCATTGTAGTTCGTATCTCCAGAGCAGTAATGTTGCTTACTCTATTGTCAGTACTCTCCATTACAGCAATTAGCTATGCGTTCTACTTTAATTCTACGGTAAATGCTTATGCTGAATTGGCTGCAAGTATTGCAACTACCTTTGCATCACCTATAAATAGTCACCAATTTAGTAGGCACGCCACACTTGGAGAAGATCTAAGGCCGGTTACATATCAGATATTTTTAGAAAACCAGATGAGTATTATTAAGTCAGACTTAAATGAGATAGCTTCATTCAGTATTATTGTACCATATGATGACTCTCGGTTTTGGTACTTCGCTTATGGGATACGATCTGATGATCAAAGAGATAAACCTTTTTTTGGAACAATAGAAGAAGACTTAACCATATTTGGAGAAGAGGCTTGGACAGCCTTTTTAGAAAACCGCCCTACCACTACAAGCATATACTCTACAGAACATGGTAGTATAATTAGCGGCTTTGCTCCAATTTCTGATATTGACGATAACAATGCGCAAGGGTTGGTTGTTGTAGCTTTTAATGTAGACAGTGTAGTAGCTTCCGGCAATAATTTTTTAGTGATTATTGGTGGCTTAGGTTTAATTTTTGCAATTATTTTTGGCTTAATTATACGTTTTAGCATTACGCGAGCCTTATCGTATACCCTTAAACGTATAGTAGCTGTAGATCACACTTTTTCTAAAGGTGCCACTTATTTTAAAGACAGAGATGGAGATTCAAAAAGTGGTGAAGAAATTGATATTTTGTACCATCATTTTTCTGAGGTAATCAATACATTTAGCATACTGGTGACAGATGTAAAAGCTATGGCAGAAAAACATATGACCGGAGAATATACATATAAACTGGACGAATCTCAATACAAGGGTGCGCACCTTGAATTGGTGCAAAATGTAAATAGTATGACATCTATGTATGTTGATAACTTTATAGAAGCTATTAATGTGGTAAAAAGCTATGGAGAAGGAGATTTTCAAGCAAATGTATCACAATATTCAGAAAATTGGAGATGGGCCAATAAAGCTGTAGATGACTTGCGAAACAGCTTTATCCATGTAACAACAGAAATCAATAAATTAGCCAAAAATGCGGCAAATGGTGAATTTAATGTAGTTGCCGATATTGGAAATCAGCATGGCGAATGGAAGCAAATGATGAAAGGATTAAACGCATTGCTTACGGCAGTTGAAGATCCTTTATCTCGTATCGAACATAATTTAATCCTTATGGCTAAAGGGGAATTTACACCACTTACAGGTGATTTTAGAGGTAGCTTTGATATAGTAAGAAATGCATGTAATAAGACAAATGAGACAACAGTAACTCTTGTTGAAGAAATAGCAAGTGTGTTAGGTTCAATAGCAAAAGGTGATTTAACAGTAACACTAAATAATAAGTATGTTGGTAGCTATGCGCCTATCGAACAGGGGCTTACTGTTATTTTAGATTCATTAAATCAGTCAATGAGTGCCATAGCAAATACAGCAGATCAACTCTCTAAAGGGTCAGATTCGCTTAGCCAAAGTGCGGAAGCATTGGCAGAAGGAACTTTTAGCCAAGCTAGTACAATAGAAGAGCTATTTGCTGCTGTTGAAATCGTTGGGGAAAAAATTCACCATAACGCAGTGTGTGCCTATGATGCAGATGAATTAGCAAAACAATCTAATGAACAGGCAGATAATGGTAACAGCCAAATGCAAACTACATTAATGTCTATGGAGGGGATAAAAGAATCAAGCTCAAATATTTCAAAAGTTATTAAGGTAATTGAAGATATAGCATTTCAAACTAATTTATTGGCTCTTAATGCTTCCATAGAAGCGGCTCGGTCCGGAGAACATGGAGCCGGATTTTCAGTTGTGGCAGATGAAGTTAGAAACTTGGCGGCTCGCAGTAAAAAAGCAGCCCGGGAAACAACAGGATTGATTGAAGACTCCATTGTTAAAGCGGATCAAGGATCTATAGCTGTCCAAAATACAGCGGGATCTTTGATTACTATTGTGGGTGGTGTAGTAAAGGTATCTGAATTAATTTCAACAATTGCAAAAATTTCTATTGAACAAGCTGAAGGTATAGCACAAATTCTTAAAGGGATGGACAGTATATCAAAGGTGGTACAATCAAATGTATCTACCAGTGAGGACTGTAGCACAGTAGCTAGAACTTTTAGCGGCCAGGCAAAAGTGTTGATGGATCTGGTCGCGTTTTATAAATTGAAGTGAGAATCTTGTATGTTGTAAAAATTTCAGGACAAAAATATAGTATTTTTAGTAAATCTGACACCAATTAATAAGCGGTGTCAGATTTTTTATTTAATTATTATGCAATTTTATAAATTTTAAATATGCCTCATACATTTTTTATTAACTAAAAATTCATTACCGCTTTTTTGAAGTTTCTTTTGATATAATTCGTTTTACAAGAATTGTTTGAAAAATCACATATGGTACCTTGTTTATTTGGATAAACATCATTATCATACAGAAGTTGACAGCAAACTTCTGTATGTCTCAACTCTCGAAGGAGATACATGAAATGAATGATAAGATAAAAAAATGGATGGAGGATCGTAATCTTATCCTAGAGGAAAGTTTTGTAACCGCCCTTACCAGATATGCTCAAAACTATAAAAAAAAGTAGTATACATTAGCTTAGATACAGTATATGAGCTAATAAATACCAGCCATCAAAATATGCACTATTGGCGCAACAATCCAACAAGTGCAATGACCAAGGGATTACTTAAATACAATGTTATAAACCTTGCAGGAGATTTATTTGAGCTTTCTGATGCTCAAATGGAAGATTTAGCAAATAAAGCAGGTCTCTCTATGAATTTGCATAAAACCAGATTCATTGGTGAAGAGACTACAGATATTTTAACATATCCTGAGAGAAATAGGGATATAAATTTAATACTTCATATGCAAAAAAGCCCTGCGGGAAATTTTACTGATAGCTTTAACAAGTTAATCTCTACATATCCCGGAAAGCTGATAGATCTATGCGCTACAGCATCAGTCTCTGATAGAATGTTAAGGCATATAAAAAATGGCAAGCACCTAAAAAAAGAGCCAATACTCGCCTTATTAATTGCTATGGGACAAGATCTAAACAGTATACAGAGATTGCTGAAAGAAGCAGGGTTTGTTTTATCTAAATCTTTGCCTAATGATGTTGTAATTATGTGGTTGTTGGAAAATATGCCCTTAGAGGATAAAGGGACAAGCTGTATCTATTTTATAAATGAAACATTGGAGGCATTAGAGCTTCCATTACTTATGACACGAGAAAAAAGAGATCAATCAAATGGAAATATTAACTAGGTAATATTAATTTCAACATAAACATATGGTATCTGAAACAGAATTTGAAGTACATTTTTTGATTGCTTTACAATGTACCCTGCTAAGTCAATAGACGATAGGCGTATATTTTATTCCCTAATTTTGTTTGTAGTAGTTTAAATTTTATTTATAAATTTTAAATTTGTTAAATTATGTTTGTAAATTTGCTGAAAACGAACATACATTCAACAAGGTTAGATATAAAACAGTATATTTAACTTCATTAGAACAGTAGGGAACTTGGACTTGTAATATGCGCAAAGAGGAGGATGTTAAAAAATGGAGGCAATAAAAGCAATGAATTTAAGCTTTAAAGACAGAATTACAAAACGAATTGTGGCAATCTTTCTTGCTGTCATTATGGTAGCAGCACTTTTATTTGGCTGGATGCCTAATAGAGATGTAGCGGCGGTAGGTACAAGAAGTCCTTACTCTATTGCAAATGCTGCTGAGCTTCGGGCTATGTCAATTGACGGAACTTACTATTTGTATAATCCATTTACAGTAAACCTTGCAGAACACCCCCCTAACTTCGAAGAATTTCGTGGAACTCTTGATGGTAGAGGATTTGAAATCACTTTTACAGGAAGTTACCTTATAAGAAATTCAGCAACACCTATTTATTGGGGACCTTTGTTTAGATCTGTTAATGGAGGTGTCATAGAAAATCTTGATGTGAATTTAAGCAATGTTAGCATAATAGTTGAAGATAACTCTATGGGAACACCAAACATTACGAGTAATAATAGAGCTTATCATGATTTTCCAAACGCATTTTTAGGAGGAATTGTAGGCTCGATTTCCGGTAATACCGGCTTAATTGAAAACAGCAGTGTAACCGGACAACTTGAGGCACTTAGAGATGTTAGCGGACATTTTTACAGTGGGAATACTTTAGGTGTTGATGCTGTTTTAGAACTCAGATCATCATATTATATAGGTGGTATTACCGGTAGAGTGGCTGGAGGAGCAACGGTTAATACCTGCCTTGTTTACGGACTTAATCTTGTTGCTAATACAGGTACACTTTCAAATTATGTTTATCCGTCTGCAAGCTCTAATTCTACAACAGAACGTAGACACATTCGATACTTCTATCATGTTTTTGCCGGTAATATTGCCGGACATGTTTCAGATGTAGGTAGCAGTATTACTAATAATTTGATTGAGGGCGGAGGAATTATTAACATTGGAGGAATAAGAAATGACAATTTTGTTGGATATGTAGCCGGGATTTGGGGTCGTAAAGATAACGTTGCAGCAACAGGTAGCATTGATATAAGTGGAAATTTGTTGCGTAACATAACTCTAAGTGCAAACTCTCTAATAAATTCAAGAGGCTATGTTGCTTTAATGGGTGGTTTTTTTGATGGGACAGCACAACTCTCTTCTATGGATGCCAATTATATATATGAAGTTGAAGCGTATAGGCATTATGGAAATGTAAGAAACTTTTTTGATAATATATTAAATCATAGCATCAGACCAATCTCATCAGATAGCCTTAGGATGCCTACTGCAAGTGAATTAAATGGAGATAGGACTCCCCAAAATCATATTTGGATAGAAAATTCAAATCTTGTAGCTGGGGGAACAATTAGTCCTGAGTTAATATGGCGTACAGTGCCATTATATGGAGATCAGCGAGGTGGAAGTCTTTTATTCACTAATCACACAAGTAATAATTATGGTATGTTTCGCACAAATGATAATCAAACGTTAGCTTTTGATCTTTATGTTCCAACAATAATGCATAGGGGTCCAGGTGATTGGTGGCATAGTGGTGAACATCCTCACCCTGGACATCTTAACTTTAGAGTTTATAAGGATGTACCGGGGCAACTTGCGGCACCAATGTTGGAGTGGTATCCAGGGAATTCTTTAAGTTACCAAAATAGATTTAGACTGTCAATTAACAACGAGCTGAGTGGAAGTCCTCAACAATTAGGTATTAATGATAACTTTCGCCTTTTATGGTATGTTACATTTCCAGACAGTGGAGTTGAAGGTTCTTCAATAGAAATAGATGATTTTATGGAAGTAGATGATTCAGGGATAATAGATTTGACAAATCCTCCAGCTAATTTGGACGTGAGTGTTGATTGGTTAGACGAGGATATCATATATATATATGTGAAAACAGAATTCACTGCCAATTCTGGTACTTTTGTTAGTAATAGTTTTGTACGCAGGTTCATATTAGAAAGAAGAAACTCTTTGTTTATATACCCACTTACGACAAGTGATTCCGTTGGTGAAACAATGCAAGTTGAAATTGGAGCAGTACCCGTACCCTTTACAACATCAATAGTTAGTAGTGATTTCATTACTGAGTTTGATATACCAACATATAGTACAACACCTCCTGCTTTTATGCCAGCCGTTGCAACTTCAGATTTTGAAGTAAGGAGAATAAACTCTACGGATGCTAATATCTTTTTTAGAAATAATAACAATGAATATCTAAACTCAATAATATTAAGCCCTACTGATACTGCTATAACAGCATTTTTTGAGTCACGGCCTTGTACAGAATTTGATATTGATATTATTCCTTCAACCAACACCAACAGTAGCGAATTAACAGTTTTAATTAGTGATTATACGCGGTCAGACCTCGGAAATTTTAATCCCTTTGAAAACAAATTACCCGGAATCCTTGCAACCCCTGTAATAAGAGAGGTAAGAAGAAACAGTATTTATCTTGAATATCCAGATGATACTGGATTTGTTGGTCAACCAACAATCAACTGGAGATATATAGGAGGTCAATGTGCAATAGTTTTGGCTATGAATACGGGTATAGGTACAGGTTCAATAGTAATACCTAATTTAGATGAATCAACAGAAACAAGCTTGGAATTCGAGATTTGGTCTACTCCAAGTTTAGAGGATAATAATGGTGACTATTCTTTTGTATCTAGCCCAAGGGTAAGCTTTGTAGCTGGTATAAAACATTTTGAGATATATCCTTTGACTGAACCAGACAGTGATAGATATGATGGATTAGCACCATTCTCAGATTTATTTAGATACCGTGGTGATGGTGGTTATAATAACATCTATTTTATACAAAATGCAGACAATTTATTACAATTTAGATACACTGGCAGAACCATTACTGATGATGCACTTATTACCATTCAATTTTGGTATGGTAATAATAGATCACAGATTCATACCATTAGGCTATACCCGGATAATGACGTGCCAGCTCCACCAACTATTGAACCTCAAAGTTGGAATGGTAGGTGGGGTGAAACCCTTGAAAACATAACGATTACAGGAACCCCAAATACTACAATTTACTTTAGACTTGGATTTTGCTATACTGCTAACCCTTGTGATGAATGTCGAACAGGTAGGTATGGCCCTTACGGTACTCCAAGAAATCCTAATCTGGCTAGTGGTCCTGGTGGTGCTCAAGCACATAATCCTGGAAGTTCTAATTTTATATATGGTGGACCCGCTAATGATCAGCCAAGAAGAGGTTTTGGCACAAGACGCGTAGTGTTAGATTCAAATGGAGAACTTACAATTGAATGGAGATATTTAAGGCAGTTTTTTGTAGGCAGATATATGTGGATAACTGCTGTTGTCCCTAGCCGTACTGATGGTGATTATCCTGAACAATGGAGAAGCAATGTTATCACCAGAACCTTTCATTATACCCAAAAAGTGCCCGATGATCCTTTGATATTTATTAACCCGGAAACTACTAACCCTATAGATAGCTTTGATAGTTTATATTTCTTTGATGCGGAGGACATAATAATTATTCGTGCTCCTGATAATCTATACATCCCTACCGATGGAATACGAATACACACTGCTACAGGTGGCTTTCCGATATCTCCACGTCCTCAATTTACTTACCAAGATGCTTCTCAAGATGATCCCTTAGAATGGGAATTTGTAATTACACCCGAGATGATAACAGGTAATAGGCTTACTTTAAGTGCGGAGTATAGGCGAACCAATTTCCCAACTCGACGGCCACCAAGTGAAGTAGTATTAAATACGAAATTTAGCCCTCAGCCGCCTATTCCTTCAAGCCCTACAAATAGCAGAATACCTACAGGATATCCATTATCTTTTTTCCTTCATGCAGATGACTATGTATGGGCAAATCGTGTATATTATGTACACAGAGATACTGTGCGTCCGGTTAATTTTACCGGATATACTTTAGCTCAATTACGTACTTTTGAAGCAGTAAGGGGTAATCTTGACAACTACCGTCCAATTATTATTGTACATGAACCCCTTAGTGAAATAAATATAAGGATGACTATGCCTGAACTTCGTTATAGGGTATACGATACTGCTGAAGGTGGACAGATACTTCAATCGTCCGGGACAATGCAATTTCCTTTACCGGAAATATGGCATTTTAATCCTGCTAATAGCAGATATTCATTTATTGCCGCAAGCGAATTCCCAGCAAGCAATGTACCTCTTCCAAATACAATAACGCTACAGGGAACCCCAAGCCATAACATCAGAGTAGAGACAGAAATGATTGTTCCGCCAAATTCACTAAGGCACGCTGCTTATCCAATTGTTGAAAATACCTTCATATATAGGTTCTACAATCAACTTCCTACACCAAGAGCCATACCTGAAGATATGCTGGGTAGTGAAAGAGCAACGTTACCTTTTGATTATGTAGTCTATTTAATAAGTGAAGGAGCACCTGATTACGCTCGTATATTCTATACTAAAAATACCGGCTTAGATCCTCGGATCAGATGGTGCTATTCTACTATTAGATACATTATCTATCCCGTTGATTGTCCATATACACGTGAATATTCTCATACTGATGGCATTTCAGGACGTGGCGGTGGTGAAAATGGCAGGATAAACATTAATGCTGTAGTTGTAGCTCCCGGCTGGGAACGAAGTCAAATTGCGCGTTTCAATTATTATGTCCGCAATTTAGACAGAGTATTGCCTCCAAACGTTTTTCCGGCAACAGGTACTGCTGCTGACGGCGAGCATACAGTAGTAGCTCACGATACACGGATATCTTTATTTGCTGCTAATGCAAACGCACAGATTATGTTTGGTACCAATGGTGAAGCTAACGAATTATATAGAGGTAATCTTTCAGATATTCGTGCTGTAGGACGCCCGGGAGATTCATTTACACTTACTGCTATGGCATTCTATAGGGTAGGTGACGTGATTACAGGCGAGCCTATACTTGAAGATAGTGAAACTGTAACTTTTATTTTTAGGATTGAAGATCAAGTTACTGCTGCGCCTCCTACATCCTGGCCTGTAACGTCACCTGATAATATTCCATACATTCAAAGGGGCAACACCGTAACGCTACAAAGCCCAAATGGCTTGCCGATTATTTACAGTTTGGCAGGGCACCCGGATCCCAGGCATGTAGAATTTGATCAAGATGGGCGGCTTGTACATGTTAACAACAATGCTGCAACTACAGTAACCAGGATATACGACAGTGCTACAGCTATAACTATAGAAGGTGCTCTTGGGGATATGGTCAACATTAGTGCTATGGCTATTGCTGCCCCTACTGATCAAAATTTACGTAGTAGTGAAATTGTAAATTTTGCTTACAATATAGAAGCTCGGCAAGTGGCTACTCCTATAGCATCTCCTACAACGGATGATGGAGTCCCTCGTGTGATACCTAATAACAGTTTAGTAACTTTACGTACACCAACAGGATCAGCGTATATATACTATTCCACTATCGGCATTCCCGTTCCCGGTAGAATGGGCACTAACCGCATAGAATCAAATAGTGGTACTGTTGAAGTAATCGGTGCTCCGGGTAGTCATTTTAACATCAGAACCCTTGCAGTAGCTGATGATATGATTGATTCTGATATTGCTTTATTTACATTCCAAATTGAAGATTTACAAGTAGTACAACCACCTACTGCTTGGCCTCAAACCACGCCGGAAGAAACTACTATAGTGCCTTTAGGTAGTCGCATATTTTTACAATCTGAAACGCCAAATGCTACTATCCATTACAGTAGAACCGGCACCCCCAACCGACATTTTCCGGAAGGTGGTATCCTTGTAGAAGGAACTCCGGGCACTACTTTTAGAATACATGCTGAGGCTACAGCCCCGGGTATGCAAACAAGTAATACTGTTATCTTTACTTACCAAATTGCTGAGCTAAATGTAGTTATCCCACCAACGGCGTGGCCTCGTACTACTCCGGAAAATACTGCTGTGGTGCCATTAGGTAGCTATATAGTCCTGCAAACCGAAACGCCAAATGCTACCATTCAATATAGTAGAGCCGGTGTACCTAACCGAAATTTCCCTACGGGAGGCATTCCTGTAGAAGGCACTCCGGGTTCCACTTTTAGGATACATGCTCGTGCGACAGCTCCGGGTATGCGAGAAAGCGATGTAGTTATATTTACCTACCAAATTGCAGATTTAAATGTGGTACAGCCTCCTACAGCCTGGCCGCAAACTACGCCGGAGGTGGAGGAAATTGCATTAGTAGCTTTAGGTAGCCATATATTCCTTCAATCTGATACACCGGATGCTGTTATTTACTACAGTCATACGGGTATGCCGGATCGTGCTTTCCCAAATGATGGAATCTTGGTAGAAGGTATTACAGGTTCCACTTTTAGGATACATGCTCAGGCTAGGGTTCCGGGTATGCGAGAAAGTGATATAGTTATTTTCACTTACCAGATAGAAAATATGAATACTGTAGCTGCCCCAATAGCTTCGCCGGAGACTGGCGACGGGGAGCCTACTATAATACAAAGAGGGGCTTCAATAAGATTACGTAGTCCTACAGTAACGGCAACAATATTCTATTCATTGGAAGGTATACCTGTAGTAGAAGGTGGAAGCGAAGGAAACTTCCAACCGGCTGAGGGTACTAACCAACTGGATACAAGCCAAATTGTTACAGTACCGGAGGATTGGGAAGGCGAGTTCTTTATATTAAACGCCATAGCTGTTGCTGAAGGGCTTTATGACAGCGATATTGCTACCTTTACCTATAGGCTTCCGGCGTCAGTCCATCCGGTTCAAGCTAACCCAAGCAGCAGGACAGTTGTACGTGGTACAGAAGTAACACTCTCCACTGCAACAAACTATGCTACAATTTACTTTGAAACAGCGGCTGTATATGAAGAATTAACAGACCCGGTTCCCGGTGAAAGTCAAGTGTTTGGTTTGCCTATTATAATAGAGTCCGACATTCATATTCGTGCTGTTGCTGCAAGAGAAGGCGAATTTAGCAGAGTAACGACATTCTCATATACTGTGGCAGATCAGCTAATGGCTCCGGTGCCTTCTATCCCAAGTGGTTCAATTGTGCCAAGGGGTACCATGCTTGAACTTACAACAACAGAAGGCGCAAGTATCACGTATACTAAGGATGGGTCAGATCCGACTAACCCGGAAAATCCATCGCGGATGCACGGATCAACCATTGCACTTGATGCAGAAGCGGGTCAAAGTATAAGTATATCGGCTTTTGCTCACATGACAGGGCAAACGCCAAGTGAAATTGTTTCCTTTACGTATTCTGTTTTGGATATTAATGCCGCGGTAGTGGCGCATCCTCCTTCGGGTTCAGATGTACATGCAGGCAGTTGGGTTACTTTGGCAACTCAAATTACCGGTGCAGAAATAAGATATGCTGTAAGGGATGCAGATCTTGGTAGCAATGCCAGAAGAATATCATCCGGCGGAAGGGTGCAAGTTACCGGTAGCCCCGGTGAAACCTTCATAATTCGTGCTCAGGCAGTATCCGGTTCCATAGAATCTATGCCTATGATGTTCTACTACACGATATCTGCAAGGGCGCATCCTCCAAATCCAAGTATTTTGGATGGAACACGTGTTACACAAGGAACCCGCTTGGCCTTTAGCGTGCCTAATGGGGTTGTATATTACAGAGTTGACAATACTCTAAATGGTCTAAGAACTACAGGCAGTTTGCAAACTTACACCGGACCGTTTGTACTGCAAGGCGACCCGGGTACAGAAATAAGAGTTACAGCCTTTACTCGTGCAGAAGGTTTGGAAGATAGCGAGGAAAGAGTTTTTGTATATCATATGTCTAACCAAACTGCGCCTCCTTTAGCAATGCAAATATTAAACGATGGTATAACCAACCATTATGTTGCTATAGGCAGTGAGATTAATAACGTAGACAGACGGCAAGGGGTAATGATATCACTTTCAAGCTCTACACCGGATGCTGCAATCTACTATACTTCCAATGGGATGTCACCGCCGCATGGTTCGCCGGAGTGGATTAGATACGAAGGCCCGTTTTCGGTACATCGGTCTGTAACGTTAAATATGTTTGCAGTAGCCCCTGATATGGATCCAAGCGAAAATCAACGTCAGCACATTAGGATTAATTTTGTGGGCGATGACGATGAAGATGAAATGCTAGACTTTGATGATGACATGGATTTTGTTCTTGTCTATACCCATCTTGAAACTGACGTTCAGTTACGTATGAGGGTTACAGAAGAATGGGAAGATCCTATCCTGCCGGAAGGCGTTTGGTTGGAAGTAGTAAGACTGGATAGGGATCACGATGCCTTTATTGGTATTCGAGATAGGGTAGTTCGTGCAAATTTGAACGCAAATGGATCTGAAGTTGTAGATGTGCAGGTGGTTGACCTTTATGAAATTCATATCTATGTAGAAGAAAATGGTGTAACACGGCGGATCAGCAATGGTTTTGATGAAGGAAGCGTAAGGATTGGTATTCCGTTGCAAGATAGTTATAGAGACGCTATTGTAAGGATATGGCATGTTCCAAACGAAAACGAATTGCCAAATCCACTGCATACCATTAGAAGAGGCAGCAGAGGCACGATCTTTGTTCAACCGTCAAGCTTTAGTCATTTTGCTGTAGTGGTACCTCTTGTTAGTGGTGCAAACCAAAATCAAGGCTTTAACCCACAATTACTTCTTGCAATACCTTTGTTGGGCGTAGTTGCTGCCGGTTCCGTTTATGTCATAAAGCGGAAAAAGAAGAATTCTTACGCACCATTGATAGAAAATGAAACAGAATAGAGTTGTAAGAAATTAAAAGTAAAAGGCTGTTGCGCACTGTTTTAATGGTTGCGCAGCAGCCTTTTTAAAATACCAAAAAACGTGATTATTCTGAGCTTTTATAATCTGAATGCCTATGAACCGATGCCAAAATTTGAATTACTAAATTCAAGTCTTTAGCGGGTATACTCCTGCATATTACGAATATTTTATTGAG
>WQVX01000027.1 GCA_009785615.1 Defluviitaleaceae bacterium
CTTTTTCATTTTCATTCTCCTTTTAGAATAAATTTTGAAAGAATCTTACGTCGTTTTACAGATTCTTCATGTCGACATATGTATATTCTACCAGAATCATGATAGCTTGTCAACCCAAAGAATTAAATTTATAATTCTCAAAGTCGAAATAAATCGAAATTTAACCTCCTTTTCTTTTTTCAAAAATATGTGTTTTTCTAGGACGTGTTTGAAAACTCCATTGCACCATCTTTCCAGCACAAGCGAGTTTTCAAACACATCCCTAGTATATATAAGAAAAATTGTGAGTGTAGCTACCCAACTTAAAAGCTGTATCCAACCCATTGAAACATTGTCTTAGCGATCAAGCATCTCAAGAGTTGAATACAGCTTTTGAATTTGGTCTTAAATATTTGTAGCGCAAAAACCACACATTTTTATGTATAGTCTTCTCCATATGCCACGTTTTTGTTTTTGCAAATTTTAGTGAAAAACTTTTCATTCCTAACTTCGCCCACGATAAATACAGATGCAAGACCCTCTTTAAGCAACATAGCGTTTACTTGATAATCTAACATTTCTTGTTCGTCCTTAACATCCTTTGGCTCCCTAAGCCATACATAAGCCCTAAATCTGCCAAATCTGTCCGTCTCTGCACCTTCAAATTCCAACCATACATCTTTGCCCTCAGTTTTTTTTCTTAAAAATTCGGTTGCCTCATCTGCACCGGGTTCGCCTATTTCCGGAGCATCCAGGCCAATTAACCTGACTCTTTCGCCGGTACCTTCAATATTAAATGTGTCGCCATCAATAGTGCGTCTAGCTCTAACTTTTTTTATGCTCATAATTTGTTACCTCCTGTAGAATTATGGCTATAGCATATCGTTTTATGATACCTTAGTCAAGAGCATAAAATGTTTGCGCACCTTATATATCGCACGAGTCCTAACGATTCATTTATCTTTTCTTTTTTCCAAAAACATGTGCTTTCCTAGTATAATAAAGGAAGAGGCTTTGATAGCTTTTATCCAAGAACAACAAATAACGAATTAGGAGACTAACATGATCCCAGAATTACTTGTACCCGCCGGAGATATGGACGCCGCCAAAGCTGCAATAAATGGTGGCGCAGATGCTATTTATTTAGGCGGCAAAAATTTTAGCGCACGTAACTTTGCAAAAAACTTTACAGAAGAAGAACTTGAAAGTTTAATAGATTATGCTTCTTTAAGGGGCGTAAAAATATATATTACAATCAATACTTTGTATACCAACGAAGAAATGCCACGAGTGCTTGAGTTTGCAAATAAAATGTACAAAATAGGCGCGTCGGCATTTATATTGCAAGATATTGGGCTTGCCCATTTGCTAAAAAATAATCTTCCTGAAATAGAGCTGCACGCAAGCACTCAAATGACTGTCCATAGCACTGATGGAGTTAAGTTTATGGAGAAGGCAGGTTTTTCAAGGGTCATTTTAAGCCGCGAGCTTTCTTTGGCGGAAATTTCTCAGATAAACAAGGAAGTTAATATAGCAACTGAAGTTTTTGTACATGGCGCGCTTTGCGTATCTTATTCAGGGCAGTGTTTGCTGTCCAGCTTGGTAGGACAGCGTAGCGGGAACAGAGGAAAATGCGCCCAACCATGTCGCTTGCCTTATGATTTATTAAAAAATAACGAGCCTATAAAAAAAGGACACTTGCTAAGCCCTAAAGATATGATGACTTTGGAGATCCTAGGCGACGTGATAAAAACCGGTGTTTCTGCATTAAAAATAGAGGGCAGAATGAAAAGCCCCGAATATGTATACGTAGTAACAAAAGCATATCGCGATCAACTGGACAACATGAAGCCTAAAATTGATAAAAGCACAATTAATGATGTAACCCAGATATTCAACAGAGGAGGCAGTTTTTCCACAGGATATTATAACACCTATGGCGATATCTCAATGATGAGCACTGAAACTCCTAAAAGCACAGGAGTTTTTTGCGGAACTGTTATAAATTATAAAAAAGGAAAGTGTACCATAAGATTTTCCGAAAAAATGATACCGGGAGACGGCATCGAAATATGGACAAGCAAAGGTGCCAATGTCGGAACCGGCATCGCAAAAGCAATTAATGATAACGAAACGGCAATTATAACAATCGAAGGTAATATTGATATAGGCAACGATGTGTACAAATCCTATGATAAAAGGCTTACTGATGAAACAAAAAAAATCAAATCTGTAGATATAAAAAAGACAAGCATTATAGGTTCAATAGAAGCCCAAATAGGTAAACCCATAAAATTGACGCTTAAATACAAAACGGAACCGCCCCGCGAAAATACCAACACCATAATTGTAGAATCATACAGTAAAAGCATAGTGGAGAAAGCCCTTAAAGCCCCAATGGATAAAGATGAAATAATAAAGCAATTATCTAAAACGGGGAATTCGCCCTTTGTAATAAAATTTGAAAATGCAAATATAGACGAAGATATTTTTATAAGCAAGCTTGTTTTAAATGAAGTTAGGCGGGATGCTGTTGAAGCTTTAGAAAAAGAGATTGTAAAAGCATCCAAAAGGCTCGCTACGGCAAATTTTCAAATTTCTAAAATACCTGCAACTGATATACAAAGTCCTAAATTAACCGTACAAATTAAAGATATAGATAACTTAGATGCCATTTTAGAACATAATGTATCTCGTATTTATATAGACTTCAATGAGAAAAACATAGCCAAAATTGAAAACCTTAGCAAAGAACAAGATTGCCACCCGGAAATATTTTTAGCCCTTCCTCCTATCAGTCGAAACGAACATGAAGAATCCATAAAAAGCCGGATAACAAAGCTGGAAGATACAAATTTAGCCGGATATTTGGTTGCAACTTATGGACAACTTAACATTCTGCAAGACCTAGGCTCGAACAAAAAGATAATATTAGACCATAATTTTAATATTTTCAACAATTGGTCTAAGATAGCCTTTAAAAATTTTGATGGAACAACACTTTCGCAAGAATTAACAGTAGCTCAATTAAAAAATATAGATGCTCAAAAATCAGAAATAATTGTACATGGGCGACAAGTTCTTATGTCACTGCACAACTGCCCTATAGGGCTATATAGTGCAGAAAAAAAGGGCAAACATTGTAGCAATAAATTTACAAAAGATAAATTTGCTCTACTGGATAGAAAAGACGTGCAATTTCCTATTGTAACAGATTGCGATAATTGTATAGCTTATGTACTAAACAGCAAAATTCTTGACACTGCCGCCAAATTTAACGAAATAAAAAGTACCGGTATAGAGTACTTACGGCTTATTTTTAGAGATGATAACGAAAAAAAGATAAAAGATACTATAAAAAAGTACGAAGAGCTATTATCAGGGTCAAATGATATTAATATCCGAAAAGATATAAATTGCACCTATGGCCATTTTTTTAGAGGAGTAGAGTAGACTAGCGGCACACCGTTTTAATTTTACGTAAAAGGGGGAATACTCGTATAAAGACAGTTCTAGCAGTTTAATACCACTATAACAAAGGAACGGGTTGCCGGTGGAAAAATTTATAGTTGAACAATGTGGGCCTTTAAAAGGTTCTGTACGTATAGGAGGGGCAAAAAATGCCGTACTACCGGTTTTAGCCGGTGCCCTTTTAACAGAAAACGCCTGTTTTATCCGAGACGTGCCCAATCTCAGCGATGTAGAAGCAATGGGAGAATTATTAACATCTCTTGGTGCTTCTATTGAATGGAATCGACAGGAAGGCATAATAAATGTTGTAGTAGATGACCTTAAACAAAATGAAGCCGAATATGAGCTGGTGGGCAAGTTACGGGCATCTTTCCTTATAATGGGCCCCTTACTTGCGCGACTTGGCGAGGTAAAAGTACCATTGCCGGGTGGCTGTGCAATTGGAACCAGGCCGGTAGATTTGCACCTTAAAGGCATGGCAGCATTGGGTGCGCAAATTGAACAAGCCCATGGTTTTATGACCGCTAAAGCTAAAAAATTGAAAGGAGCTAAAATTTATTTAGACTTTCCCAGTGTAGGTGCTACAGAAAATATCCTTATGGCAGCAGTTTTGGCAGAAGGTCAAACAATCGTGGAAAATTGCGCCATAGAGCCTGAAATAGTAGATTTAGCAAATTTCCTAAATGCCGCCGGTGCAGATATTCGTGGAGCCGGTACAGATACAGTAAAAATAAATGGTGTAAAATATATGAAAGGAACAGACCATACAGTAATTCCTGACCGCATAGAGGCCGGGACGTATATGGTTGCAGCAGCTATCACTCGCGGAGATTTGAATATTAATAATGTAGTAATGGATCATGTTAAACCTGTAACTGCTAAACTTAAAGAAGTTAACATGCACGTAGAAGAGACCCCACAAGGAATTAGGGTATATCATAAGGGAAATAACCGGGTAATAGCATCAGACATAAAAACTTTGCCATACCCCGGTTTTCCTACAGACATGCAAGCTCCTTTCATGAGCCTTTTGGTTACGGCAGCGGGTACCAGCGTTATAACCGAATCCATTTTTGAAAACAGATTTATGCAAGTAGGAGAGTTAAAGCGCATGGGTGCAGATATAAAAATAGAGAGCCGCAGTGCGGTTGTAGAAGGGGTTAAACATCTAACAGGGGCGCAAGTACGCGCTACAGACCTGAGAGCCGGAGCTGCTTTGGTTCTGGCAGGTCTTCAAGCAGAAGGGTCAACAGAAATAAGCGACATCTATCATATAGACAGAGGTTATCAAGATTTAGATACACAATTAAATAAGCTGGGGGCATCCGTTACACGTTGTTAGGATGTTGCAGAAGGGGCTGTTGCAAAACCGTAAAAACGGTTGGCAACAGCCCCTTTTTTTGTTAATTAAGTAAGCTTCATTAAGAATTATTTTCAAACTTAAATTCTCTATTCAATTCTAAAAAATCCTCAATAATTTTACGACCGGATACACCTCCTCTTTCCAGCCTAAATTGAACTCCATAAATATTGTCTCGCTGTACTGCGGCAACAAAATCTACATCATTATCTGCCATAGCCCATATATCATCTTCTTCAGCAGGTTTTACCTGAAAAGAATTCATATGATAGTAATAGTCTCCACATTGATCAATAGATGTAGATTTAAGAGGTGTATCTTTTATGAAAATACACCCGTATACACCCATTTGAGGTGCAAATGGCTGCTCCATGTCGTATTTGACCACGTTTCCCGGCAATAAACCAAGGCAAGGAGTATCGTTTTCCTCACTATGTTCAAACAATACCTGCATACCTATCCCGGTTGCCAGAAGAGGCACCCCTTTTTTACGTACAACTTTTTCAAGCTTTGGAATAACGCTCATTGACTTTAAAGACGACATAATAGTTTTGGTATTACCTGCCCCCGGAAGAATAATATGAGTGGCCTCTGATAGATCCAACGGACCATGGGCTAATTTGGCTCTATATCCCAATGCTCTTACTGCTTGTGCCACAGTAGGAGCATTGCCTCCTTTGCAATCAATAATTCTAATCATCATAGCCTCCTATTTTTATGCTAAGCGTAATATCGTATTCATTGCATATTTTATCTTTTTTTTATCCTTATGACAATAAAATAAGGACTAATCGAAAAATCATCGACAGTCCTTATTTTTGTTAAGCTAATCTTTTTTAAATTAGCTTTAGGAAGATTTAGTTGTTTTGCTTGCTTTTATCATAAATAAAACAAATAATCCAACTGCAACAATAATACCGGCAGTATTTCCAATTGTTGGAGCAAGTCCAAATCCTTCATTTGGAGCTTGAAGTATATAAGATATGGAAATAAAAGTTAAGAATGCTGCCGGTATACTAGCAATTAAGTGGAATTTATTATTTACCAATAAGAAAGTTGCACCAGCCCACAAAACCATAGCAGCCAAGGTTTGGTTAGACCAAGCAAAGTAACGCCAAATAATATCAAAATCAATAAAAGTTAATGCTATGGCTATTGCAAATAATGGAAGGCTTATTAAAACACGATTTCTCATAGAAGATTGGTTAATTTTGAAAGCATCAGAAAGTAACAATCTAATACTTCTAAATGTGGTATCACCACTTGTTACGGGGAAAATAACAACAGCGATTATTACTAAAATTATACCGGCAGAGCCAATTAAAGCATTAGAAGCATAATCAACAACACCACCGGGGCCGCCAAGTTGACCTACAGGTACACCTGCTCTAAATCTATCACCAACTATTGCCATTGCTGCTGCTGCCCATACCAACGCAACAATACCTTCAAGAATCATAGCACCATAAAATACTCTTTGGCTTTCTGATTCTTTACGTATACAACGAGCCATCATAGGTGATTTTGTAGAATGAAATCCGGATACTGCGCCGCAAGCTACGGTAACAAATAAAAATGGAAAAACAGCAAGGGATAGTGGATGAGCATAATCAAAAGTAAATTCTTGCATAACCACAGTTCCGTTTATTTGCCCAATAACCATGCCAAAAAAGAGTACAATGCACATTAAAATCAAAATTATCGAAAATGCAGGAAACAATTTTGCTATCAAAAGATGGATTGGTACAATAGTTGCAATAACATAGTAAACCATAATAATCATTATCCAAGTGTGTGGATGCCAGCCATTTTGAGTTGCCAGCCATTCAGCCGGTGCCATTGTAAACACTACACCAACCAGCATTAATAAAATAAGTGAAAAAATTCTCATTCCTGTTCTGGCATGATTGCCCAAGTAATACCCAACAATTTCTGAAACCGACTCACCGTCATGTTTAATAGAAATGTACCCCGAAAGGAAGTCATGAACTCCTCCAATTAAGATGCTGCCAAGGACAATCCAAATGAAAACAACAGGGCCAAACATAGCTCCTGATATAGCACCAAAAATCGGGCCAACCCCGGCTATGTTTAAAAACTGGGTTAGTAGAACTTTCCACCAAGGCAATTCTACATAATCTACCCCATCTTTTAATCTGTGGGCGGGTGTTGGTATAGAGTCATCATGCCCAATGATTTTTGCTACAACACGCCCATAAGTAAAATAACCTACAATTAAAATTGCCAAACAAACCAAAAATGTAATCATAAATTACCCCCTAGCTAAATTATATTTTTAAAATCATAATACAAAAGTCATAATAATGTCAAGACGCGACTTAAATACAATGTTGAATATTCATATAGCGATTTAGCTTTTATTGGTTATTTGCTGTATAGTTTTGGTTCTGAAACGAGTATTTATATATCAATTGCTACATTATAATTATGTAAGATTTTTTCATATTGATCATTTTTTGAATTAGCTGTGTATTGACAGAAAATCTAAAAAATGATATTATTTGAAAAGTGTTTAAAAAGGGTCCTTAGCTCAGTTGGTTAGAGCATCCGGCTCATAACCGGATGGTCCTGGGTTCGAGTCCCCGAGGACCCATAAAATATCAAACAAAAAACACTCAAATTTGAGTGTTTTTTGTTTGCATCATCGCTTTAGTTCCTACAATCGGACACTCCGGTTGCTCTCAGATAGCGTTTTAGTCACAGGCTTTAACTACTAGACAGCTTGTCCATTAGTGTTTTAACTTTTTTTACATATTTATCTGCCAAGACAACAACAGTTCCATCTTTAAGTGTTAGTTGTAGCTTTTCTGAATCCAGTCGAGCTATTTTTTTTATATTAACAATAATAGAGCGGTGGCATCTAAAAAATGGTTCTCCCAGCTCACTTGCAGCTTTAGATAGATTACCTCTAAACTGGTGGGTTACATTTTCAGTATGCACAAGTATGCTATGTGGAAAGTCTTGGGATGTTTCTAAGTAAAGGATTTCCGATCTCTCCAGCGCAATAGTATTGTGTCTTGATATATTGAATACAAAATTATTTTGTAAAGGTGTAGTTTTTGCAGTATACAAAGAGTAGGCATTGCGGATACACTCGCATATATTTTCTTTAATATTAATATCACCTTTTACTATGTAATCCATGGCCTCTACTTTATATCGAAATGTAAGAAGATGCGAATCTGCATCGGCAGTAACAAACACGATAAAGCCCCGCGGGTCGTGCTTTCTTATTTCGATAGCTAATTGTATCCCGTTTATGTCACATTCCAAATCTATATCTAAGAAATATAAACCTACAACTTTGCTATCATTCTGAAAATAGGTCAATATATCATTAGGTGAGCCGGTAGAGCACACCACCTTCATATTTAAATCCTCAATTAGAATATAGTTAGCAATACATTTTTCAATAATTTCCCGCTGTTCTACATTATCTTCACATACAAATACTTTAAGCATATGTACCTCCTTGATACCGGCCTATGAATACAGGCTCCGGCTCCACTTATAATAACAACATAACACTTAGCTCTTGTACAAAAATTCCATCCATTACTCGAGTGCTTAATAATAAATTTCCGTTGCGGTTGATTATTTGTGATACTGTGTATAATCCCATACCTCTGCCTTCACCCTTGGTAGAAAAATTTTTTTTGAATATTTCAGCCTGCGATGGAGAGGAAAGAAAGTTATTAGTAAAAACAAAAGTAATTTTTGAATCTTTTCGCATTACCATAAATCTTAGGTCAGGATTTTCAGTTTCTTGAGCGGCCTCAATAGCATTATCAATTAGTATGCCTACAATACGGCATAAGTCAACCAATTCGTATATATCAATACCCTCAATTTCTTCTGTAACTTCAACATGTATTTTTATACCAAGCTGTTGGGCATATAAAATTTTAAATGATAAAATGCTTTTTAGCTCCGGAATTTTTAAATATTTTAAGGTCTCCAGTTGAGAGTCCATGATCTCTACACTTTCATTAAAAGACGACATATAGCCTTGAAAGTATTCCTTTGCCTTTTCGATATTGCCACTTTCTATGTGATTACGAAATCCTAATAGCAGGTTTTGATGATCATGCCTAAATTTCCGCATTTCGGTAGCCATATTTTCTACATTGACAGTATAGTCTTTTAGATTTTTCAGCATTTCATCTTTGTGTCGCAATTCGGTTTCCTTCCGAAAACTGTCTGTAAAAGATGAAATTGCTATTACAAGAAAAGCAAAATATAAGGCTAACGATAAACCATATACTGTGTTAAGTAAGGCAGCATATACAAGGATGTCATGTAGAAACACCTTTACAAAAAAGAGTAATAAAGTAATTGAAGCTCCAAGAAGAAGATATTCGGAGAGCTTCTTTTTTAACTCTCCATCAAATTGACACAATCTTTTATGGATAAAACGGCCTGTCCAACGAGAAGTAAAAAAAGATAAAATAAAAGCAATAATTATGTATGATGTAAAAGGCAGAAAGTAATTAAGATAAATTTCATTATCATTATACTCTGATCCAAATACTAAAACTAAAAGCACACCTGTTATATATCCTGCCAATAAAAATACAACGCTTGAGAGGCTTCCAAAAAGAACACTGAGAGATAAAACATTTGTTTTTCTATTTGCAATTAATCCCATTACAATAATATAAATAGCATGAGTAAAAATAGCCGCTATATCCCATACAGGAACAACATAAAGGAATAGCGCACTTGAAAAAAGCACCATTAACAAAAAAGCAAAAAACATTTCAGATTTATTAAATTTAATTTTGCTTATATTTCCAAACACTACAAAGAAAATATAAACTTCAATTGCTGCTAAAACCGGAAACGGAACAATCATGATCAATGCCTCGTGTATGATTTGAAGGACTACTAAATGCATTATACAACGTTGTTGGAATAAAGTAAAGACCTCTTACATAACTGTTCAATACTGTATTTGCGGTTAATCGCAATATTAGCATTGGCTGGTTAGACAAGAGGTCTACTGACTTTTAAAAAATACCAAGTTACAAATCATAAATTATTGATTATCAAGCATTTCTTGAATCATTTCAGTTGACAACTCGGGTTCATACAATGTTGCAAGAAAGCATCCCCTTGGATTAGCCATTTGCCCAAGTTTATCTCCAAAATCTCTAATTACCTTTTCTTTTAAGCCCATTTTTCTGTTTTCAAGCACACTCGTACATTTCATAATTTTTTTCGCTCCTTTTTAATATTTTATATGTGATTGGCAGTATAGAAATACTCTGATATGCTGCCCCTAAAACCATAAGAAGTTTAAGTGATTCATTTGGTACAATTAAAGCAATGGCCATTGCAATCGTACTAAAAGCTATAGATTTGTATTTAAGCTGTTTTCTAAGTTTTACTCCTATAATAGGTCTGGCCTTTGTATCTGCCGGTGCATAACGATATAAGATTGATATGATAACCGGAAATACAGTTAAAACTATAGGATTGCTTATGCCCATGTCTGATAATAGTAGAGGGATAAATACAAACATACAACAGCTTAGTACTGTACATACGGTACTATTAAGAGCATGAAGTCCAAAAGAGTAGCGTTTGGTTAACATAAATGCCCCATGAATAATTAATGTTTGACCCAATATACCTAATAGTATTGCAAGCAAGTATATGATGATGATTTTTGATACATTAATGAGTAAAATCTCCATACCCAATTCCATTTTTTGGAGTTCAAGACCATCTTTGCAAGTATAACAGTTAATTTTTCTCGTTAAGACCTTTGCAGTCCTTTGTATAAGTTCATTTTCCATGGCGGCTTCCTTTCTTATATATATAGTAAATTCTCCCAATTATGATACAGGACATACCTACAATACTTGTAGCAATAATTCGTAAAATTATATTTACTGATGATGTAAAAATGATCATTAATAGTCCCAGTAGTGAGGGAGCAAAAAAAGCGATGGATTTAATGTGTAATAACTTTATTTCCATTGGTGTTTGCACCTCCTGTTAATGTACCCTATTTTACTATCCATTTATGCATTCAACACATTTCTTCTTAAAATGGCCTATTTATGTCTTAATGATGAAAAGGATATTGAAAAGATGAAAAAGAGCCTTTTAAGGACAAAAACCGTGGGGAGAAAAATATTGATGGGCAATCGGTCTCATTTTGTTATAGCAATTCCGATTGACATAACACGTTTACGTGTTGATGCAAGCGGAAATTGCGCCCCTTCACCGACACGAAGCACGTTAGTGCGAAGTGGTATATCGATTGGATGAACCCATCATGCAAATTTTACTTGCAATTTGTATTTTTTTGAAATATGCTTGCAATGTTAGACCAAGACTTATCAAAAAGGAATTGAGGAGGATACACAATGAGGAGAACTGCATTTGTTTGTGATGAAAAGTATTTTTGGCATGATGCCGGATCCAATTCTTTAGGCTTGCCATCCGGGGGATATATCCAACCTGAAAATGCTATAGAAAACCCCGAAAGTAAAAGACGTATTAAAAATTTGTTGGAGGCAAGCGGCTTGTATGACAAGCTTCATATTATTAAGCCATATCCGGCTAAAGAAATAGAGCTGCAATATTATCATACCGTAGAGCATATAAAAAGAGTTAAGGAATTAAGCAAAGGTAGTGGAGGTGATTGTGGCGAGCTTACAATAGTAGGAAAAGGCTCTTTTGAGATTGCTTTGTTAGCAGCAGGGGGCACCATTACAGCAGTAGAAGCGGTTACAAAAGAAGAATGTGATAACGCTTACGCGCTTGTTAGACCTCCCGGACATCATGCAGTAGCAGATATGGGGATGGGATTTTGTATATTTAACAATGCTGTTATTGCCACAGAGTATGCACGAAGAGAGCTTGGTTACGAGAGAATACTTATCATTGACTGGGACGCTCATCATGGTAATGGTATAGAAGATGCTTATTACAATGATCCTAATGTGCTATATATTTCTTTGCATCAAGAAGGGCTTGAAGCTGTTGGCCGTGGTGAAATTGACCATATTGGAGAAGGTGAAGGAAAAGGATTTACAGTTAATATTCCTCTTTATGCAGGTACAGGGGATGCCGGTTACATCTATGCAATGGAACAAATTGTAAAGCCGATGACAGATAACTTTAAGCCTCAACTTATTATTATTTCTGCCGGGCAAGATGCAAATTTTTTTGATCCCTTGGCAAGGATGATGCTAACCACTAAAGGTTACAGAAAAATGACTAAAATTATGATGGAATTGGCGAATGTGCATTGCAAAGGAAAATTAATTTGTACTCATGAAGGCGGCTACAGCACTTCATACGTACCATTTTGCACACATGCAATTATCGAAGAACTAAGCGGCGTTACAACAGATGTAGGCGATCCCTTCATAATTGGATATGAGGGAACGCCTTATAATGTATTATATGATCACCAAAAGAAACGAGTTGATGAAATTAAAGCTATGCACAACCTATGAAACGGTTGGCTCGCCTACATCGAATTTATGTTATGATATATGAATATGCATTTTTTAAACCACAAAATGGTAAACTTTGAATTTGCGCCATTTGCCGGTAGGTACTTATTTCGGGTCATGTACTAAAAAGTCCTTTATACTCAAATACCAATATAAAGGATGTGAACATGGAATAGAAGCTCAAATCATAAGCAACGCAGCAAATGCACAAGGTATAAGAGATATCGCAAGATCATTAAAGATTTCTAATCAAAAGGTGGGCGGTAGACCACAAAACAGGTGAACCTTTGGCTTATGTATTTGGTACAAAAGAACATGCCAATTTGGATGCGCTGCGTGATTTACTAAACCCTTATTTCGACATAAAAATCATTTATGTTTATCATCCAACTTAGCCCCATCTACTCTTTGCATATGGTCTACAGCTTCACCGGATAATAAGAGGTGAAACGTTTTCGCCCCATCCTGTAAACCTTGAATATAAGCTAAAGAACTGTATGCATGTATTAGATGAGCGAACCTTGGCAAAAGGACATATTGAGTTGAGAGAACTATGTGACAGGAAAGGAATAGAAATATTAGAAGCAACATTGTGCAAAGATCATGTGTATATGTTAATAAGCATACCACCAAAATTGACCCGTTTACGGGTGATCCGGTAAAAAAGGCAGAAAAAAAAATGGGCTGCTTTAGCGGCAGCCCGAAATAAATATGCGGTTGGTGAACTATTCAATGCGCCAATGTTAATCATTGGCGGCACTCCACCAATGGCAGAGCAAATACGACGATAATTCCAATAAACCGTGTAGTAATAGTGGATTATTTCTGTAAGTTCCTCGCATGTCATTTTCTTGGTATCATAGCAAGCTAAAATTTCAACCTTACCTTGCCCCCACATGCTTTCACACTTGGCGTTGTCATGGCATCGACCCGCTGCCGGTTCACACTTTGCTGTATTCCTTGTTTGGATATCTCTTTGCGAAAATCCTCACCGATATATTGACTGCCACGGTCTGAATATGTGTAGAGTGTATCTACCGGTATCTTCAATTGTTTTGCTGCTGCACTTGCTCTTATTTCTTTTGACAATCTTACTGCCTCTGCTCTGTATTCTGATGTTTAACTCCTTTGGTTTCTTGTCATCTGAATCTCACCTTTTTCTTTCATTCTTCCCTTAGCGAGATTCAATGTAACTTTTTTATACTACATCATAGCCTGGATTTTACATTTTAATTTACATTTCATTAACCGGTTCATTATCACGGATGATACGCAAACCACCCAATGCTAATGCTGTCATTTCATGCTCACCCGGTAAAATTTCTATTGGGCCAAGCCAATCAATGTATTCCTTAATTTTATCTACAAGGAATTTGTTATTTGCCAAACCACCTGTAAGGATAATTGCATCAAATTTGCCCTTGAGTGCCGGTGCAAGTAAAGCAATCCCCTTGGCAACTTGATATCCAAGTGCTTCCATAACAAGCATAGCTTTTTTGTCTCCGGCTTCCATTCTTCGGGCAATTTCACGCCCATCGGAAGTTCCAAGCAAATCACGCATACCACCAAGGCCACGGACTTTTCTTTGCATGTCCTTCTTAGAGTAATCGCCACTATAGCACAAATCAATCAAATCTAACAATGGCACTCCGCCGGAACGCTCAGGGGCAAAAGGCCCGTTATCATCCGAAAGAGAATCTATAATTTTTCCGTTTTGATGCGCACTAAGGCTAATACCACCACCTAAATGAGCAACTATAAGGCTAATCTCTTCATATTTCTTGCTTTTGGACTCAGCATACCACCGAGAAACTGCCTTACTGTTGAGTACATGGCAAAAGCTTCTGCGCACAATCTCTTTCATGCCGGTAATCTTTGCAATTTCCGTGAGTTCGTCAGATGATTCTGCATCATAAATATATGCCGAAACACCAGCTTCTTTTGCGATCCCATCCGCCAATATTGAGCCTAAATTTGAAGCATGTGGGGATATTTTTTCTTCAAGAACAAGATCCATCATGGTCTGATTAACCTTATATCCACCTGCTTTAATTGGCGGGAATAAGCCACCGCGACCCATAACAATTGATAGATCTTTAGGTTTATAACCGTTTCTTTCCAAGGCTTCCAGCACATGTTTTTGACGCATTGGAATCTCTTGGATGAGGCTGCCAAACTTCTCTATTTCCTCTTGAGGATGAACAACGCTCTCGTTAAATAATTCTTCCTCATTTTTATATAAGGCAATCTTTGTAGAAGTAGAACCAGGGTTAATTACAAGAATTGTATAATCCATGCTTGCCCCCTATTATACTAATTTTAAGCCGCAAGCTAATGCTTTTTGATTAAGTTCTACAAAATCGGCTTTAACTTCATTTGCAATAATTTCGTCCCAGTTTACTTTTGTAAGATCCATCATTTTAACAATTGTACCCAAAAGAACAATATTAAGCACCTTGGGATTACCAAGCGCAAGAGCTTCTTCAAAAGCATTTACAACGATAATATCAGATACTTTGGCTTTTAGCTCGTCGAGGATTTTATCAGAATAATCTGCCACGCCCGAAACTACGGGCATTGGATTAATTTTATAATCATTAACAATGGCCTTGCCATCTTCACGCAAATATTCCAACCATCTGAGAGCTTCCATTTTTTCAAAAGAAATTAGCATGTCAGCACCGCCCAGTTCAATTACAGGAGATTGAACTTTTTCTCCATAACGGACTTGGCTGGATACGGAACCGCCGCGTTGGCTCATGCCATGAATTTCGCTCATTTTTACATCGTAGCCTGATTGCATAAGCCCAATTGTCAATAGCTTACTTGCCAAAATTGTACCTTGACCCCCTACGCCTACTAAGAGAATGCTTTTTGTCATATTAGTTAACCTCCTTCGCAATTGCTTTTTTGGGACAGATTTGCACACAAACGTCACAGCCTACACATTGGGGGCTGTCAATTTCTGCTTTGTCAGTCTCGCGGTTCATTGACAATGCAGGGCATCCACAACGTACGCAGAGTTTACATCCATTACATGTTTCTGAATCAACTACGCACTTGGTTGTAAATGGATTACCATACAATTGACGTTCTGCTTGATCCATCCTTTTTAGTGGGCAAGGCCAAACGGTGACAATAACGGATGGCTCGTCCAAAGCTAAAGCGTCAGCAAAAGCTTTTTTAACTGCGCTTAAATCATTAGGATTTATTTCAAATATATGCTTAAAGCCCAGAGCCGTAACTATTTCTACAATGTTCATGATAGGTGCCGGATCACCACTTAGTACCCTTCCGGATCCGGGATTTTCCTGATGCCCGGTCATACCGGTGATGCGATTATCCAAAATAACACTGATTGCCTTGCTTCCGTTATATATTATTTCCATTAGCGAATTTATACCTGTATGGAAGAAGGTACTGTCACCAAGAACGCCTATTGCACGAATGTCTTGATTACTTCCATCGAAAGCTAGTTGCATACCATGCGCTACGCTGAAAGCACCACCCATGCATACACAGGAATCCATTGCATTGTACGGAGGCGCAAAGCCCAATGTATAACAACCAATATCACCGGAAACTGCTACATTTTTAAGCTTGCTCAACTCGTAGAAAAATCCGCGATGAGGACATCCGGCACAAAGTGTAGGCGGCCTGGGAACAAGAAGATCTTTGTTGTAATCCAATATTGGAAGTTGCTTGCCTTCTACAGCAAGGCGAATTACATCCGGGGTCATCTCGCCATATGGAGGGAAGGTGTCATTGCCTTTGCAGCTATATCCTTGAGCTTTTACCCAATTTTCAATATAAGGATCATTTTCCTCAATGATATATACTTCGTCTACCATTTCATAAAAATCAGCAAGAAGCTTTGATGGCAATGGGTTGGTAAAGCCAAGTTTAAGATATGTTACGCTATCGCCAAATACTTCTTTTGCAAAGTGATAGCACATGCCGGAAGTAATAACACCAATTTTTCCGCCTTTTTCGATATAGTTGAAGGGGTTATTTTCTGTATATTCAGCTAAATCATTCATGCGTTGTTCAACTACAACACGGCGAACTTTAGAGATAGCAGGAACCATCAAATTCTTTTGAATATTTTTTTGATAAGGCTTTGCAGGGACATCTTTCCTATCGCCACAATCAACAATACTTTTGGAATGACAAATACGAGTAGTAAGACGCATCAATACAGGAGTGTCATATTTTTCGCTGACTTCATAAGCAGCAGCAAGCATGTCCCTGCACTCTTGGCTATTGGATGGTTCAAACATAGGCATCTTAGCCGAAAGTGCATACCAGCGGTTATCTTGCTCATTTTGGCTGGAATGTTGTCCCGGTTCATCAGCAGAAATTAGCACCATACCACCATTTACACCCATGTATGAGAATGTAAACAATGGATCTGCGGCTACATTTACGCCAACATGTTTCATAGCGCAGATACTGCGTACACCACCAATAGATGCCCCTATTACGGCTTCTAAAGATACTTTTTCATTAGGTGCCCATTCGGAGCGGATCTCCTTATATCTAGCAACATTTGCAAGAATTTCAGAACTAGGCGTACCCGGATAAGCTGAGGCAAATGAAACCCCCGCTTCCCAAGCACCATGTGCAATAGCTTCGTTACCTGTCAGTAAACGCTTCATAGACTTTCCTCTCTCTCGGTTAGTTTATAGAATTTAGGCAATGAAACTTTATTTCCTTCCATTGCCTTATGTTATTAATGATTTATCCCGCTTTTAAACAAAGCATTATAGAAAGCAATTTTTCTTCGGCAGTGGCTCCACGAGATACTAATACTATGGGAACCTTTGCCCCTAGTACACAGCCTGCCATTTTAGCACCACCCCAGTAAAGTAAACCTTTGCACAAGATATTTCCTGTTGCTACATTAGGCATCAGAAGAATATCAATCTCGCCGGTAATTTTGCCGGGATGTTTTTTGATTGCAGCAGATTCCTTGCTGATAGCAAGATCAAATGACAGCGGGCCTTCCACTATACAATTATCCGGCTCATTGCGGGAACACATAGCCTGTAATTCAGCCGCATCCACTGTTTCAGGTATTTTATCGTTTACTGCTTCAGAAGCCGCTAATACTGCAATTTTTGGCTGTTGAATTCCCAAACGATGATAAAATTCAACAGTATTCCTAATAATATCTGCTTTTTGCTCTAGCGTAGGATAGGGAATCATACCACCATCAGTAACAGCTATTAGCTTGTGATATTCAGGAATTTCCAGCATAGCTAAATGCGACATAGTCCCGGTGCCTCTGATGCCTTTTTCCTTGTCCAGTGCCGCTTTAAGCAGTGTACCGGTCTCAAGCAAGCCCTTCATCAGCACACTACCTTTGCCCTCAGCAATAAGGCTAACGGATTTTAGGGCGCAGTCCGATTCATCAACAGCGTTAATGACTACACCTTCGTTCAAAGTTTTGCCAAGCCCGTTTGATATTTTTAAGATTTTTGCTTTATCACCAACCAAAAGATACTTCATTGGTAGTGACTCGGTGGCTTCATAAACAGCTTCCAGCGTGTGTTTATCGTGTGCTGCGGCTACAACAATGGTCTTGGGAGCATCTGCGGAAAGGCTGTCTTTAAGTTCTGTAAAATTTCGGAACATGTGTTGCCTCCCTTATTGTAAGAGTTTTAAATAGTCCAAAATTTAGAAGTTACATCGCCATAAATTAATTCATTACAGCTCATGTAAGCACTTTCTGTTGGGGTTACATTTTGCTCTTTAGCACGGTTAAGGTTTTTCCAAGTTTGTACCGGAACAACTTCTTCAACTGCCTTTACAAGATCAGCATTATTTTTTGTAAACCCATAAGTATATTCCATGGCAGCAGCTAAAACGCCGGCGCAATTGTGCCACCAATCCACCTGGAATAAAATACCTTTGTCAGCAATAAGCTTTGCCAGACGAATTTCTTCTTCTTGGTTGGTAGCACGCAGTTGGTTATTAGCACCCCCGATTATATACTTAAACTTGAGGGTCTTAATTTCTTCTTCTCCCAAAATTCCGCCCATTGCGCTAGGACAGAAAATATCAGCATCTACTTTTACAATTTCGTCAGTAGATACTATTGTTACATCATGGTTTGGATGCTCTTTTATAAAGCGATCAAGTGCATCTTGATTAATGTCGGCTATATACAATTTTGTCTTTTCTTGGGCAAGATATTTTGCCATAGCATAACCTACTGCACCAAGCCCCTGTACTGCTGCGGACATGCCGTCCAAACTTTCAGAGCCTGTTTGAAATTTCAATGCTTGTTTAAGAGCAAGGTATACTCCGTAAGCAGTTGGAATGGCTGTATCACCCAAAGCAGAACCGGGGCCACCACAATATTGCATAGTAAAGTTATTATTCATAACCTTAACCATTTCTTTCGGAAAAGCCATATCCGGCCCGGTAAAACAACGAGTAGTGTCGCAAGCATACGCCATAAAGCCCATAAGCTCCATGTTAGTAATGTCAGGAGAGTCCATCTGAATGGTAGTTTTACATCCACCAAAAGATATATCTGCTGCAATATTTTTAAACGCCATTGCACGAGACAGATTGAGTGCATCAATTATTGCATCAATTTCAGGAATGCTAAGATCCTTGCGGCGGGTTGCTCCGGCCATTGTAGCATGACTCTTGTTGTTTACTCCGCGTTTAGGGCTATGGATACCACAAATAAATCTGATATTAAACTTGTCGTTATAAAGCATATCAATTCCAAAATGTTTTCCCTGGCGTATTAGATCCTTAATTTTTTCAAGGTATTCCTTTTGCCCGTGCTTCTCAAACATCGTAAGCACCTGAGAGGTATTAAGGTAAACCGCTTCATCCGTTAAATTGCTTCCAATATTAAATGTTTTGTTATATTTGGAAAAATCGGTGCTTGCATCCCACTCTTTTGCCGCTATAAAACGGAATACATCCGTACGAAAATCGTAGCGAATTTTTAAGGTAGTGAGACCCTCGGCCTTGAGAATGTTGAATAAACTTGACATCTTATGTGCCTCCTTAATAATTTTAATTACATTCACTATATCGTGCATAATGCACACTTTCATTGACAAAGAAAGATACCAAATACCAATTATATTCATTTACAAAAAATGTGCGATTTATAACTATAAATAATAATTTGATATATCATTATGTTGGTTATTCTCACTATGTAAATTAAAATTTGTTTGGCACCTTCTATAAAAGACTAACTCTATCTTAATAAGATGTCAATAACAATTATTCGACAAAATTAGAAAAGTTATAGTTGTGATTTTTCAACATACGATTGTCGATAATGCTCTCTGATGACTTTTTCTACCTCACTATGATTACCACTTGCGATTGTATTAAAAATTTCTCGGTGTTCAGAGATACTGCGCAAAAGCTCCCAATCATTCCGCTGATGGTTTGTGCGATACATAAGAAAAAGAACATTAGATAATCTTTTGAACAAAAATAAAAGATGCGGATTTTCTAAAGCTTCAAATATGGTCTGATCGAAATGAACTAATTCTTTAATAAATTGGTAATGATCATCAATTATAAGTAATTCCTCCTGTAGTTTTAAGCTTTTTTCCATCATGCTTAAAAGTTCCGGTATTCGATTTTCTTCTACACAAAGCTCATATGCACCCTTTACAAGAATGTAAACGGATTGAACAATATCTTTAAAGCTTGATGGTGTAAAAAAAACAACTTGAGCTTTAGTGTTTAATGAAGAAATTACTAATCCATCAGCTTCCAGTTGCGACAAGGCTTCACGAATAGGGGTATTGCTAACAGATAATTCAGTTGACAAGCTTACGATGTTAATGTATTCACCGAGATCATACTCTTGTCGCAAAATTTTTTCTTTAATAATTTCATAACATTGCGCACGCATACCCAGCTTTTTTATTGTGTTCATAATTTTATCAATCCATTCTGATTTCATGTTATTCAACGCAGGCATATCCCGGCGAACTACTACCCTCTTTTGTGCCATACATTTTGTGAACTATTATGGCTTCACTACGCTTCAACATAACAGCCCACAAAATGCAAAAGCACCAACCTTACATTATCACTTGTTTTTTCGTTTATCAATGGCCGGTTTTTCAATTGACATTGTATACCATCTATATTTCAATTTCTTCTCCTAACAACCACTCACAATCATTTCGCCTGCCGCTGTAAAAACCTTGGGATGGGCGATAAAACGATATTTTGTCACCGGGTTCAAAGATATCATATCCTTTTTGCTTAACCAAACCATCATCATGACGGAAGCCAAGTACCTTTAATTTTCGGCAATCATCCTTTAAACATACAACGATATCACAATCCTTACCATTTACCCTTGCAGGTATAGCATATTGAGTTCGCCCTGCTAGTTGAGCTGTCCTATATAAGGCAACGGGCTGTCCCATTACGTATCGAAGTAAAGGGATATCAACGTCAAGCATATCTCTAATATCCTGCCTGTTAGTCAGTTGTTCAAAAAATTTCAAAAGATATTGAGTATACGATTCACCTACGTCTAATCCGGCATATAAATCCATTGATTCATAAAAAGGGCCACCATATACATAATACGCGCTTAAACCATATAAAGGAACACGAGAATTGTGTCGGTTGTACAATACCGCTTCATTTAGTGCGTCAAGTATTGTTGAAGCTTCATGCGGAAAAAGATCCGCTAATTGATGAGCCATATCACCTATATCAACCATATCGCTTTCATTATCTCGTGGTGAGCCTAATCCAAAGGTTTTAGTATGTTTACGACGCTGTGCTAAAATGGTGAAATTTTTAGCATCATCTTTATCTGTCACAAACAAATCATTCAACAGTTTATCGGAACATTGTTCCATTAACTGCCCCATGGCATCCATTATTTGCTGTACCTTATTTAGATCTACCACAGATAATGTTAATATTTCATCAGAATCCGGACCATAGAAATCTATAAAGGTATCAACAATTTCTTTACCTAAAATGTAACCACAAGCTTGTGGATTTTGATTAAGCAATGCTAAAAATTTGTAATCCCAGCCATCGCCGGGTTCTAAATCTTCAGAAGCTACCAGATATCTTGCATATTGTGCTGATACAATAGCCATTTCTACAGTTGCCATAAGGCATGAATCAAATCCTAACCATTCCAGCTTTTGACCTGATAACCCTGCTTTATTAAAAGCATAGTCCATTTCTGCCAAAGTTAAGCTACCTTCATCGTAATAATCAAATTTCTCATCATGACCAAAGCCGGCTATAGCCCCGCCCCCATGATCCCAGAGAATAAGTCCATATTTTTCAGCCGGAAAATTTGCTATAGAGAAATTAATGAAATCTGCTAAAGTGTCCGGATCACCCATATTTAAGAGTCCTACTCTTTTAATTTCAAAAATTTCACCATCTTCTATTTTCCACATAGCGCATTCATTGGCCGGGATTACATCATTTTGCCAGTATTTAGTGCCACCGGTAAAGATTACTACATTGGCATTTTGACTGTTTAATCCGGATTCTAACATCTCTATTAAATCTGTGGTTGCAGCACCTATCTCGCTCTCTAAATCTGAGCCGTTCATGTAAATCATAATTGTATGAGGTTTTGCAGTTGTTGCAATCTCTGTTGTATTACTACCAGAGCCACTGGCTAATAACAAAGCACAAACTATTATTAACGAGCGAATCTTCACGAATTTTACTCCATTCTATTTTACCTTAATATAACGAAAACAACCGGCTTGCAACCAAGCCGGTTTGATTTGCAAAACTTTAGGAAGTAACCCCTGATGGCGCGCATCCGCTGGTCAAGCATTGCTTAACACTTTGCATATCTTGTTGAGTAGCATTAGGGGATGGAGGATAATATCCTTTTTGTGAGGCTATTTTATATAAGTCATATTGGAATTTTTCGTCCCCATCTCGCATTTGTTGAAAAGTTTGGCGCAGGTTCTGATTGTCGGTTTCCATTATCACTTTGGCATAATTGCTTAAACTTGCTTTGGTTCCTGATAAAATATCCAGTACTATATCTTTTTCTTGCATTAACATCATCTCCTATTAGCGTTTACAAAATTTGGTTCTTATAGCATCTGAATTAAATTTTGCGCACCTTGGCGAGCCTGGTTAGATGCTTGGTTAAACATTTGTTTAATGTTAGAGTCATTAACTTGGTTAGCAAAGGAACTTAATTTATTAGCTACAGTTTGGTGACATGCTGCTACCTCCCGGATGGAATTTAACTCTGATTGTCTTAAACCTGTCATGTGATTGCTCCTTTCTTACTTTTTTTAATTTGTTTCAGAAGTTTGTTTCGATATTATTTTGCCTGCTATTTATAAAATTATGCGCACAAGCTTAGTTTGGACTAGCACTGGTAATATCATCCATGTTAATGGTATAATAAAAAATAACTCGTTTCATAATCTTTATATTCTTTCTCATGAAATATCATGTGGAAAATTTTACTCCACAACTGCAAAAAATTTGTTATAATAAAAAAAGGCATAAAATCACAACAAGAGGAAAAAGGTACTGACTATGGAAAAAAACAGAGTAGAAGTAGTAATCGACGGCCAGATTATCACTTTGGTTTCTGACGAAAATGAAGCCTACATGCAAAAAGTAGCTTTATACATTGACAAGAAACTGGATGAGATAAAATCCTCTAAATCCAATAAACCTGTTAGTGAGCATCTTCGTACCTTGTTGATATCGCTTAACATTGCGGATGATTACCATAAAGCATTGGATAAATATCAATCATTGGAAGGTACCCATGATGCATATATACAAGAAATGGGCCGTATGCAAGAAGAAAATTATTTATTGACAGAAAAACTCCATGAGCTTCAAACTCAGTTGACTTATGGACGAGAGCAATATACCAGGGAAGTACGGCAACTTCAGGAAGATAATGCTATGCAAAATCATAAAATACAGATTTTGCACGAGCAACTAGAACAAACCCAAAGCCAATATACCCTGGAAATGGAACTCTTGCATCAAGAGATGTCCCGCTTAAAAGAGTCTAACCGGGATTTGCAAGACAAATATCAATATGCAATAAATGAACTTGATGAATACATAAGCACCTTTGATGACCATGACCGGGACCGAAAAAATGTGGTTAGTTTTAGTTCAGGCACCGGGCGTTAATGCGTGTTTTTTGTTCAATATTGAAAAAGGGGCGATTATGTGTCAGAAAAATTTGCTTCAGAAAAAATAAAAAATTTGCGCTGTACTATGCTGGAAAAAAAAATAGATGCTTATATTATTACGGGTGGCGATGCTCACCAAGGTGAATATATGGCTGATTATTGGCGTACCCGCCAGTGGCTGTCAGGTTTTACCGGATCTAGTGGCACTGTAGTGGTAACAAATAACGAAGCCGGTCTATGGACTGATGGGCGTTATTTTATTCAGGCAGAACAGGAGTTGAAAGGCTCCGGAATCACTCTGTTTAAAATGAATGAACCCCAAGTGCCTACTTATTGCGAATGGTTAAAAGCTAATTTGCCTGATCAGGCTACTATAAGTTTTGATGGCCGAGTATTATCGCTGTCCTCCTTTAAAACACTAAAAAAAGATTTAAAGAGTAAAAAAATTTTTTTTAGCTATGACGAAGATGTAGTGGGTTCTTTATGGACAGATCGCCCCCCCATGCCTGCTTCACCAATTTTTGCCCATGATGTTTGTTTTGCCGGACAAACTGTTGCTCAAAAATTGTCAGCAGTTCGAGAGGAAATGACTAAAAAACAGGTGGATATTTATTTAGTAGCCGCCTTAGATGATATTGCTTGGCTAACAAATATGCGCGGAAGTGACATTCCTAAAATCCCTGTATTTTTTTCATATTTGCTGATTACTTTAAACGATGCATATTTGTTTATAGATGAGCAAAAAATGACACCTTCTTTGCATAATCATTTGGAAGGGATTTTAGTATGCCCTTATGATGCTGTTTTTGACTATATTCGAGAAAAATCTTTGAATAAAACTTTGATGTATTGTCCGGAAGCTATAAGTATAAAACTATTTAATTCTATTCCGGCAAAAGCAGAGTCCATTGAAGATGATAGCATTATTGGAAAGCTAAAAGCTGTTAAAAATGAAGTAGAGATAAAAAATATTTGCAATGCCTCTTTAAAAGAAGGGGTGGTAATGGTAAAGCTTTTAAGATGGCTATCAAATAATGTACAAAATTCTCCTACAGAAACAGATGTTCAAAATAAAATATCACAACTTCGTTTGGAACAAGAAAATTGCTTAGGCGATAGTTTTACTACTATAGTCGCTTATGGAAAAAACGCCGCCATTGTACACTATAGCCCTGATCCCGGAGATCAAATTAAGCAGGATGGATTTTTATTAATAGATACCGGTGGGCAATATTTGGATGGTACTACAGATATATCTCGTACAATAATAATGGGTGATATAACAGACGAAATGCGTCGAGATTTTACTTTAGTCTTAAAGAGTCATCTTGCTCTTGCTTGTACAAAGTTTTTACAGGGAGCAACAGGAGCACAGTTAGATGCAATTGCACGAGTGCCTGTTTGGGCAGCAGGTATGGATTATAAACATGGTACCGGTCATGGCATAGGTTTTTGTTTAAGTGTACACGAGGGGCCTTACAATATTAGTATGCGCACAAGTGAGCATAAATTACTTGCCGGAATGTTATGTACTAACGAGCCGGGTATTTATAAGGCAAATCATTATGGTATTCGTACTGAAAATGTAATGCTGGTAAAGGAAATTGAAAAAACAGATTTTGGTATCTTTTTGGGATTTGAATTGCTATCTCTTTGCCCTATTGAAATAAAAGCACTGGATATGACTTTATTGACACAAGAAGAAATTGATTTTTTGAATAGTTATCATCAAATGGTATATGAGAAATTGAAGCCGTTTCTTAATAAAGAAGAGGTTGAATGGTTAAGAGAGGCAACTAAAAATATATCATCTAAGTAATGCTAAATATGTGGTAATTAAAATAAAAGCTGTATTCAACTCTTGAGATACTTGATTGACTGCCAAGACAGTGTTTCAATGGGTTGAATACAGCTTTCTTAGTTAAGGCAATATAACATCTGCTATAATTGCTGCCAAATGTGGTATCGAATTATGTGCCTCTTGCATAGTGTTGTTTTGCGCTCCTACTTCTATTAATGTGCTACGGGGCATTAAGTGCAAGCTATACCGAAATGCCTTTAAGTATACTCGACGTGCAATTCCCGGATACAGACGATTAGCTGACATTTGCAATTGAAAACTAAATGCCAAATTATCTCTCAAATATGGATTTGGTAGCCATGGAACAGGCTCTAAAACATCATCATTGTTTCGTCTGCGAGATAATCCGTTAACAAACATAATACGGGCGGCTCGCTGACCATTTATGTAACTTATCATAGGAGGCATACCTTCCGGTAATCCGTCTCGGTGCAGGTCTATTACTATCTCAATGGTAGGGTTATCTTCTAATATCCTTCTGATATATGGCTCCATTCGCTCATAAGCACCCATTCTCATAGATACTCCATCTACAATATCGTATCGGGTAGTATCGTGTAAAGTTGGTATTCCGTACTGCCTTTCTAAAATTTCAGCCAGGTGAGCACCTAATCCTATAACACCGTCCATAGGATTATTATGGTTACTATCTGCAAACATCTCGGTAGAATGAGTATGAAAAATTAACACTCTTGGCCCTCGTGGAGGTTCAGTATCAATGGTCAAATCTGCATGTAAAAATGCATCCACGTCTACATCACTTGGAAGCAAACCTGTATTCCAATCCGCTACATAAAACTGAGTTCGTAAATAATCGAAGTTTCTAAGCCTCTCCATTTTTGCCTCAATATCTACTCCAAGATTAGGCATTGGAAAAGTTGATTCTTTTATTATTTCTTCCAATTCAAACATTAAATCATTAATTCCTATAAGTCCATCTATATATTCTAAATTATTTTCCAAAAAGATATCTTCAAATGATCTGTTATTAGTTCTGACAGTTAAAACAGATTCTATGTAGGAATTAATAACTGTAAGGCCAATCCCCATCACTTGATAACGATTTGCAAAAATACCAACTACAATAAGTAATATGGCTACCCCGGTGGCCATTTTTTCTAACGTTCCACTCCTAAGCATAATTATCCCTCTGCGCCTTCAACTGTGCTTTATAAAGTTGATGAGCCTTTTCATCAGCGGAAAGTTCCAACAGGCGAATGATAGCTTTTTTCATTACAAGTTTTTTTTTGACTAACATGTTTATTCCTCCTCCGTTTTAACATCAAGAATACTCTTGCAGAAGAAAAGAGTTTTGATATGGTTATATCATCATATTCATTTGGCAATAAGTTCAATACTGCCGGTAGAAAATCAATGGAATGAGGTTAGGCAATGGAAGGATCCAACCGGTATGGCACCTCGGTCATGTGCTAAAAATGTGAAACAAGAGTATCAATACAAAGTCCAAATTCTAAAATATTGATAACAAGACCAATGACAATATCGTGCATTGTAATTGTCTTGGACGGGCGCGTCAAGTACATACTAAAAATTTTTGTCATCAGCAATGAATACGTTCATGCAAGCCATTTCTTCTGAAATCGGCTTAGGAGTGGGGTTCTTCGTAAAGTATATACGGTCATTCTCGGTGTCCATAAAATATTTAAAATATTCCAATACGTTTTGACCGAGAATGTTCGTAAACGCCCTATTCATGCATACTGCGGAGCATTGATTTTTGCAGGGATATCTCTGTTCTCTACAAGAATCTAGGCATTGGTTGTGTTGCCCGTTACATGCCTTTAGAATACTCCGCTTGTTTTTATGTTTGCAGTGGGAATTGCAAGGATACATACAAGGTATGGCAACCATAACCGACGATATGTGAAGCCCCGCAATTTGGAATCCTGGTATTCGTACATATTCTACATCAATTGTGACCCCCGGTACTACACCACCCAAAGTTACTATCCTATCTACCGGGTAGACTAAGTATCCTGCTTTTTCAGCGGTATACCTTGTTAGCGTTGTTATCATTGCTCCGGTATCAAATATAAAACTCGTTGGCGGCGTTAATAATCTTCCCTTCATGGGGCTCTCCGTATAAGCTGTGCTTTAATTTCAATATGCTTGCCTTCTCGCTTGAAGTCGGTGTAATGGCTGTCGTTAAGTTCAATGGTCATGCATGAACCTCCCAAAGCAAGGAAGAAATATCACCGGAAACATCTGTAAAATCCTCTGTTGTGAGTTCACCATACTCGTCCGTTTCAAAATCGTTATATATACCAGTTCCAGTTCCTTCATATGCCGTGTCAGCTATTATCACAGGTGTTCCTTTTACAGTGCTTAGACCAGGCGTAAGTTCTGCATGGATAAGGAATATCCACTTACCTTTGAAGTGTAACTTTAATTCGTCATAGGTGTACGTCTTGCGCTCACTTTGCGGAATTATAGTGAACATTACAAAACCTCCTTAACATAGGTCAATTTCAATATTTCTCATAGTCTCATGGACTGGATTCTCAACTTTATAAACAGGCAACGTTGACATGCCTCCACGCCCTTTCTGTTATGAAAATAATTCAATAAATTTGAAAAACTAAAAGATGCTAGGATCCATACACTTTCCTCTTGCAACCAATCCCCATAAGCAAACGCCACCATAATATTACGACAAGCTTCCTAACAACCAACACTGAAAAATCGGAAAGTTGAAAATTGTAATCCTCGGTTACTTATCTATTAATAAGCTTAACGTGGTTTGGGTTTGAGCCATTTGCAACTATGCCGTTGTCAAAACTTCATAAAACTCTATAAGAACCTTACAAAAGTCTATTCCTCATTCACCGTGTCCGATTTTGCCAAAGTAGCGGCTACTTTCGTTTGATATAACACTCCGGAGGCTTAAATTTCCGCACAACGAGCGGTATTTTATATGAACTTCATTTTACGCAGTGTAACGAGACAGATTGATACTTGCCTGATAATCCCTGTCAATCTCATTATTGCAACTTGGGCATTTGAAAATCCTGTCTGAAAGTTTTAGGTCTTTCTTGATATACCCACATCTGCAACATGTCTTTGACGACGGATAAAACCTATCTGCTTCTACAAATTCGATTCCGTAGAAACTACATTTGTACCGGAGTATGCGTTTGAAGTTATAAAATCCTCTCGCCGATGGCCTTTGCTAAATGCTTGTTTTTCATCATGCCTTTTACATTAAGGTTTTCCATAACTATCCGTGCGGCTTGGTTTTCACCGGTTCGGTTGTGGCTTGATGAACATGATTAAGTCTTATATTGGCTATTTTGCGGTGTGTAAGTCTTATTTGCTTTTCAAGTTTTATGATATTGCGGGTTTTGACATACTCCTTTCCATTTTTATTCATGTCGTACTTTCTCGACACTTTGCGTTGCAACCTACGCAATTTTTTAGCTTGTTGCCTTGTTGATGGTTCTTTGTTTACATTATTGACAGTCGTTTCGTTTGAGCATACAGCAAGGTTTTTAAGTCCCAAGTCTATTCCAATAGATTCGCCGGTCAGTGTTGGCATAGGTTGTGTTATGTCTTGCCCAATGCTGATATACCAATACTTGCCGTCAAAAGATATGCGGGGATTGTAGAACTTGCCTCCGAAGATTCTTTCCGGCTCAGAAATCTTTACCCAACCAACTTTTTCGATAAGGAATTGTCCTTGCTTGGTTTCATTATCATACTTGATTAGCTTCACATTATCGTTATAAAAAGCGGGTCTACTTTTCCGTTTGCTTTTGAACCTTGGAAATTGTGCTTTCTTCTTGAAGAAATTTAGAAAAGCATCGCAAGCATCCTTAATGGCTTGTTTGGTTATATTGTTGCTTGTTTCATATAGCCACGCATATTCTTCTTTATGTTTCAACTGTGTAAATTCTTTGCGTAATGCTTGGTCATTAAGAAATTTGCCTCCACTATCATGATTTTCTTTTTGACGACCCAAGGTCCGGTTATAGGCAAAACGAGCAACACCTGCTGATTGCCAAAGTTTTTGTTCTTGCCCTTTAGTTGGTTTTAGGCGTATCTTCGCCGCTTTTATCATGGGCATTTATACCTCCTTTTGTAACAAAAGGAGGTTGGCCTGCAACTCCTTTATCATCTTTTTGGCTTTATTGGCTCGTTTACCTTGAAGTTTACAACTGAAAACCGTCACAATCCGGATTAAATCTTCAACTAACTCTTGTTCCTCCGTGCGTTCGGTGTTGTCTATAATCTCAATTTCTGTGCCGTACTTTGCACAAATACTTTCGATTAGTTCATATCCGAAACGCAATAAACGGTCTTTGTAGAGAATTACAATTTTGTCTACCTGA
>WQVX01000028.1 GCA_009785615.1 Defluviitaleaceae bacterium
ATACTGCCGGCGGTTAATCCTGTATCTCAAGATTTTAAACAGGTTATTAGTCGCTCTTTTTGTGGTGTTTAAAAAATCATTCACCGATGAAATGATTTTTATTTGTATAGACTAAATTGCGAGTGTTCAAGATACAAAAACCAGAATAGAAATTTAAATTTTTGTTTACGTAAAGAACATGAATTACAAAAACTGTAAGCACACGATATGATATCACAACAAACTTGTCAACACTTTTTGGCAATGTTGATTTAATACTTTTTCTGTTTGATTAGGAGAAAACAAGCGCGCAACCGATAACAAAATGAGACCGGTTGGATAAAGTGAAATGTTGGTTTTTAAGCGAAAACGAGGCGAAAAAGCTATTTGACGCACCAAAATAAAGCGCAAGTAAGGTTAATTTTCATACACTAAAAGAATCGGAAAAAACATGTTGAAAATTCCTGTAGAAAATGATAGTATATTATCGAATCGCCTGATCGGACAGAAGTTTCATTGTCTTTAAGATAATAAATTAAACTTCTCTTTTTGTCTTGAGTCTGCTGATGTTTGAATAAAAACAATTGAAATTGAACACAGCTATGGAAACAACTAATCATCAACTGAACAAAGTGATAGGATGCAACTTTTCTGAAAGTTAAATATAAATTTTAAAGGGGGTTTCACTATGAGGCAATCTATACAGAATATTTTCAAAGATTGGCTAAAAAATAAAAATGAAAATTTTTCAGGTGTATTTTATGCATCAAGCGTTGGTGACATTAAATATCAACAAACATACGGAAGCAGAAACAAAGGAGAAGAACTTCCCAATACAGTAGACACTGCATTTGCTATCGCCTCCGGTACTAAACTATTTACCGGGCTGGCAATATGCAAGCTTATTGACAATAAAAAACTATCTCTTGAAGATAAGCTATGTGACTTGTTGCCATTTGATTTAGGCAAAATTGATAAAAGAGTGACTGTTTTTCATCTGCTTACCCATACATCCGGCATTGGTGATTACATTGATGAAGATGCAGATGATTGCGAAGAGCAATTACAGGCATTATATGATAAGTATCCCCCTCATTTATGGGAGCGGCTAGAATACTACTTGCCAATGACTACGCAATTACCTCCCAAATTTGAACCGGGCGAGCGATTTTGCTACTCTAATTCCGGCTTTGTTTTGCTTGGCTTAATAGTTGAAGCTGTTAGCGGGCTGTCTTACCGGCAATTTGTACAAGATAAAATTATTAAGCCCCGTAAACTTGTCCATACAGGTTTTTATCGCATGGACTCCTTGCCGACAAACACTGCATTAGGCTATATTCAGAATAGAGACACCAAAGAATGGCGTACAAATATTTTTAGTGTGCCTATTTTAGGAGGTTCTGATGGCGGTCTTTTTACCTGTGCCGAAGATGTGGACATAATTTGGCGAGATCTCTTTGCAAATAAGATTCTCTCTAAGGAGATGACGCAAGCCTTTTTAGCAGCGCAAGTGGTTAGGGGTAAAAATGAAAGCTATGGTCTTGGTGTATATCGGATAGATGAAGGTGACAAAACAATATTTTATGCCGTTGGAGTAGATAATGGGGTAAATTTCTTTACAGTTTACTTTCCACAACCAAGAATAGTTGTTTCTGCATTTGACAATACCAATACTAACCTTTTTTCTTTGCTTAATGACTTGTTAGAAAAATTTCATTATCCGGTATAATAAAAGCTTGATATATCCCAGAAAAGCAATATTTTTGAAGGTCTAAAATTCAGATAATAAAACCCCCGCTAATAAAGCCGTTGGCCTATATTGGTGGGGGTTTTTGCACATTCATTTCATATAACACTTTTGTTTCAGCACTGAAAAGAATTCTATTATCTGTTTCCCTATCTTGCTAACTTGCGTTTTCGGTGGTATCATCATAATTGTTTAAAAAAATCCTACAAATTTCGTCAGAAAGTTGTTTGAAAGGAATACTAACGGTGGGTATTTTTTTTGAGGAAGATATTCGTCAAATTATTACTACTGACAAAATTAATTGGAATCAATTTTCAAATTCAGTTGTGTTTGTGACAGGGGCAACAGGTATTATAGGTGGTGCAATTGTCAGCGTTTTGTCTGCGGCTAATACCTTTCACAATCTTTCTATGCAAATTATTGCTCATGGGCAAAATTTGGCTAAAGGCCAACAATTGACTGAAAAGTATGACATTAAATTTGTTAGAGGAGATATCCGCAATCCTCTTCCTATTACAGATATAACAAACCACATAGATTATATATTTCATTGCGCTTCAATAACACAATCAGCAGATATGGTAAGTAAGCCGATAGATGTTATGACAATAGCAGTTGAAGGTACAAAAAATGTATTAAACTTGGCTAAAGAACAGCAATGCAAAAGCTTTGTGTATTTATCTTCAATGGAAGTATATGGACAGATATTTGGTGAAATTCGAGAATCCTCCCTGGGATATTTAGATTTATCCAGCCCACGCACAAGCTATCCGGAAAGCAAGCGTTTTTGTGAAAGCTTATGCATTGCTTATGGTAAGCAGTATGATGCTCCGGTAAAAATTGCTCGGCTTTCACTAACCTTTGGTGCCGGTACAGCCAATGATCCCACTAATCGGCGTGTACCCCTGCAATTTGCCAGAAAAGCAATATCCAAAGAAGATATTATTCTTCATACCAAGGGTGAGTCAGTAATTAATTGTTGCTATACTGCCGATGTTATTATGGGTTTAATTATAATTTTACTAAATGGTAAAAATGGTGAAGCATACAACATTGCTAATCCTGCCGCCACTGTCACAGTAAAAGAAATGGCAAATACAGTTGCACAAGTATTAGGTAATGGAAAAAGTTCAGTAGTGATAAATATTCCGGAAGATGCAGAAAAATATGGTTATGCTCCGGCTACAAAAATTCACTTAAATGTAGACAAATTAAAAGCACTTGGATGGATTCCAAAATATGGACTTGATGAAATGTATCAGCGAATGATAGCTGATTGGTAAGGAAGAGTATATGATGAAAAAACAGCATATTCAGCAAATACAGGACATCTTACAAACAATGAATAAAGCTCAATCTGATGGTCAATATGCAGACTGTCAAGAAGGGGCTTATGGTCTTTGTGAGTTTATTGAAAGTGTAAAAGGTGAAGGAACAAAAACAGTCGCATTATTAGAAGAATATTGCGAGTTGCTCTTTAAAGCCCATAATAATCAAATTAGCGTTAAACATTTAAAAAAGTATATGATCAAGATAGAAAATAGCGTAAGGCATGAGTTGAAACCCAGACCCGAGATAGTTTTTTTAAGCTACAAAGCCAGCATGAGTGACAGCATTGAATCTATATATCTTGCTGCTAAGTCTGACCCTGATTGTGACGCTTACTTTATTCCTATACCTTACTTTGACCGCAAAGTAGGTGGTGCTCTTGGCGAAATGCACTACGAAGGTGCAGATTGTTATGACAGTTGCATAGAAATAACAGACTGGCAAACTTACGATATAGAAGCCGGACGACCGGATGTAATCTTTACATTTGCTCCATATGATGCTCAAAATATTGTTACTTGCATACATCCAAATTTCTTTTGTGAACGTCTGCGTAATCTTACAGATATGCTTATATATGTTCCATATTTTTCAGCAATGGACGATATAATGGAAACACATATATCAACAGCAGCAGGATGTCTATATGCTCATAAAGTTATAGTTCAATCAGAAAAAATTCGGGAATCCTATATAAATTATTATAAAAAGTTATTTGTTTCTCAGATAGGCAATACTTATGGCAAACCGGAGGAAAAGTTTGTTGCACTAGGTAGTTCTAAATTTGATAAAGCATTTAATTCTAAAAAAGAAAATTTCCAACTACCTGAAGAATGGCACACACTAATTGGCAACAAAAAAGTTATCCTTTACAATTCATCCATTTTGCAGACCGGTGAACAATACTTGAAAAAATTGCGTCATGTTTTAGAAACATTTCGCAATCGTGATGATGTTGTATTGTGGTGGCGACCTCATCCGTTATCAGAGCCGGCTTATCAAACTTTGCATACGCAATCGGTTAATGATTATAAGGAGATTGTTGCCCAATATCAGCAAGAAGGATGGGGCATTTATGATGATACAGTTGATTTGTATCGTGCTATCTCTTGGACTGATGCCTATTATGGAGACTGGAGTTCTGTCATTAGTGTTTATCAAATTACCGGAAAACCGATAATGATAGGCAGTAAAGAAGCACTGGCAGATATACGCCAATTATTTATAGTGTCTTTATGCTTTTCCGATGAATATATTTGGTTTACTGCAAGATATTTTAATGGTTTCTTTAAATTGGATAAAAAAGATTATAGCCTGGAATGGATGGGGGCTTTTCCCGGAGAAAAAAACTTTGAATCGTATCTTGATTCATTGTATAAAAAATTAATTGAAATCAATGGAGTTTTGTATTTCCTTCCATTTTCAGCTAAAGAAATGGCATCATATTCAATAGATAGTGGTATGCTTGAAAAAATTAAGCTTGAAGGTGATTTTAGCGAGGCTTTTTTTAACGCTTTTGCATATAAAGATTTTATTTTTTTAACTCCCTATTCATATCCTGCAATAGTCAAGTTTAATACTAAAACAAAAGAGGTAAGTTACTATAAGGATTATGTAGATAAAATCAAAAACAAAACGAGCGAAATGAAAAATGGTTCTTTTATGTATCCTGAAGTAGTTGGACAATATATTTGGCTTGCATCTTCTTCTTCAAATATAGTAGTTTCATTTGATATGGAAGCATGTGTTTCTACGATTTATGAAGTTGGCAAGAACACATATAAATATATGGGTATTTGCTTTGATAGTGAAAATTTTTGGCTGTCACCTTATACCAAAACCAATACACCTGTTGTTAAATGGAATCCTACACAAGGAGTATTAAAAGAGTTTCCTGAAATTTATGAGTTTGAAGATACAGTGCTTTCTTCAAATAAAGACCCTCTTCAAAGCTGGCATCGAGCTTTTTATGTTAATGGATATATTTACATGATGCCAACATACGCAAAACATGCAATAAAGATTAATGTAGATACAAATGTTGTAAGCGTAGCAGATGAATTTGAAAGTGATTGCCTCGAAAATTCTGATAATCCGGACATTAAAATATTCAATATAGTTGAGCTGCATGATAACATTCTCTACGCCTGTAAGGAATTTAGCGGGACACTTGTTGAATATAACTTTAATACTAAATCTCGCTGCGAAGAGAAAATCCAATGCACTACTGAAATAGAAGAGCATTTAAAGCCAATTATAGAAGCTTCATTTTTAATGGATACAGATGTAAAAGATTCGTCATATAGAAGCTATTACTATGAAACAAACATGATTCAATTAAACGATTTTATTTCTTATGTAGTCAATACTGATGATAGTGAAACTCTTCAAAACTATAGATGTTCTTTCATTCAAAGTGAAAATATAAATGCAGATGGAACTGCTGGTGAAGCGATATATGCTTATGTAAAAAAGAATGTGCTAGGATAGAGGTGTTTATTAATGACAACAGCACTTATTTTTGCCGGTGGCACGGGTAAGCGGATGAACACTCGTGCAAGACCCAAGCAATTTCTTGAACTTCATGGGAAGCCTGTGATTATTTATACTTTAGAGCATTTTGAAGTGCATCCTGAGATAGATAATATAGTTGTTGTGTGTTTAGAAAGTTGGATACAACGGCTTAAATTAATGCTTAAACAATATGCATTTGATAAAATCAGCTTAATTATTCCGGGTGGGGACGGTGGCGATCGCTCTATCTACAATGGCTTACGTGCTTTAGAAGATAAAGTTCAGCCAGACGATATTGTTTTGATACATGATGGTGTTCGACCTCTTATAAATAGCGATTTAATATCAGAAGTTATTGCCAAAACTAAAGAACATGGCAATGCTATAACTGTAGAAGCTGTTGCTGAAAGTGTTGTACGATTAAACGACAATAAGCAAATAGTAGAAGTACCTCCACGCAATAAGATGTACGTAGCAAAAGCCCCTCAATCTTTTAAATACAGTCAAATTTGGAGTTTATATCAGCGGGCACATAAAGAAAATTTGCGTTGTTTGGATTCTGCACATTTATGTAGCACCTATAATATTCCTATGCACACAGTTCAAAGTACACCTAATAATATGAAAATCACTTCACCAACAGATTACTATATATTCCGTGCCTTATTTGAAGCAATGGAAAATGAACAAATATTAGGAATTTAAATAAATTCAAATCAGTTATGAAAGAGCAGGTGAAATTAGTTGAACATTGAGCACATCATTGTACAAGCTGGTGGAAAAGGAAATAGGTTAGGCTACCTAACAGCTAACAAACCAAAAGCTTTAGTTCCTGTTGAAAACTTACCCATGTTATTTCACCTGTTTAGAAAATATCCAAACAAAAAATTTGTAATAGTGGCTGACTACAAAAAAGAGGTTTTGCGTGAATATTTAGAAAGTTTTGCAACTGTAAAATATCAAGTAGTTGATGCGCAGGAAAGTGGTACATGTGGAGGAATTAAACAAGCTATAGATTTATTGCCGGATAATGAATCGTTTATGCTGATATGGTCTGACTTAATTTTACCGGAAACTTTTTTGCTTCCAAATGAGCCGGCAGATTATATAGGCATTTCGCAAACGTTTACTTGCCGCTGGCAATATATTAATGGCGAATTCTCAGAAAAATCCTCAAGGGAACATGGTGTTGCAGGCTTATTCATTTTTAAAAACAAGTCAGCTCTTGCCCAACTGCCTGAAAGTGGCGAATTTGTTCGATGGATACAAGGGCAAAAGCTAAACTTTAATGAACTGGGTCTAGCCGGAACAAGGGAGTTTGGTTTGCTGGTTGAATATGAAAACCTAGCCAAAGAAAAATGTCGTCCATTCAATAAAATGACTACAGATGACAACATGATTATTAAAGAGCCGATAGATGAACAGGGCAAAAAATTAGCACAACTAGAATGCGAATGGTACAAAAAAGCAAATGAAATAGAGGTCAAAAATATTCCTTGCATTTATTCCACAAACCCCTTGAAGATGGAACGCATAAATGGTCGTAACATCTATGAATATACAGATCTAATTTTAGTTGAAAAAAGAGCTGTTTTACAAAAGCTAGTTACAGCTCTAAAATCTTTACACAATTTTTCAACAAATACTACAGACACATTTAGCATGAAAGAAGCCTACTATAACAAAACAATGGACAGATTACAAAAAATACGTTATTTGGTACCACTTGCAAACAAAAAAACAATAAATATAAACGGAAAAGAATGTCCTAATGTCTATTACTATAAACGAGATTTGGAACGCAAGCTTGAAAGCCTACCCACTGATAGTTTTACTTTTATTCATGGAGACTGTACATTTTCAAATCTAATGATGAAAGATGATACTACTCCGATCTTTATAGATCCTCGCGGATACTTTGGACATACTAAACTATACGGAGATCCTAACTATGACTGGGCAAAACTGTATTATTCAGTTGTAGGAAACTATGACAGATTTAATTTGAAGGACTTCCGCCTTGTAATAGAAAATGAAACAGTAAACTTAAAAATTGAATCTAACCAATGGGAAGAACTAGAATCGGATTTTTTTGCACTATCCGGTACAGACCCAAAGGTTATTAAATTAATACATGCAATAATATGGCTTTCTTTAACTACCTATGCATGGCAAGACTACGATTCTGTTTGTGGCGCATTTTATAATGGATTGTATCACTTAGAAGGGATATTGTAGTGGAACATTTTGAAAAAACATTGCAGATTTTAAAAAGTGCTATAAGTTCTATTTCTCCAAATGAATTTGATGCATTAAAACATGATTGCATTGTTGCATTAAATGCAGGAGGAAAGCTGATTGCTTCTGGCCTTGGAAAAAATGTACCTATATGCGAAAAATTTGTTGGTACATTAAATTCAGTTGGAGTACCGGCGGCATTTATGCATACTAACTCTGCTATACACGGGGATTTAGGATTAGTGCAAGACAACGATTTAGTAATAACTCTTACAAAAAGTGGTGAAACTTCTGAATCTATTCACCTGGTACAGCACCTTAAAAAACGTGACTGCAAAATTTGGCTTCTATCCTTTAACAAAGATAGTACCTTGTATAGAGAAATACCAAATCGTCTTATAATGTTTTTAGCTCATGAAGGTGATGAATGGGACATGCTTCCTAACAATTCATCATTATTAAATTTAATAGTATTACAGGAACTTGCTATGCAAATAATTAAAGAACAGGGAATTACTATAGATGCTTTGCGTCAAAATCATCCCGGTGGTGCAATAGGAGTGCAGCTAAAATGAAAATTACACTATCACCGCTAGGCCACACTTGGATACTGGATTTAGATGGTACCATATTAAAACACAATGGTCATAAGTCGGATGGTTACGATACTTTGTTACCTGGTGCGTTGGATTTTATGAATAATATCCCCGGCGAAGATATGGTTATATTTATTACTTCTCGAACACAAGATTACAAAGAAAAAACTGAAGAATTTTTAACCCTACATGACATCCGTTATGACTGTATTGTCTACAATGCACCCTATGGTGAACGAATTTTGATAAATGACTCTAAACCTTCCGGTTTAAAAACCACGATAGCTATTGATATTGAACGAGATATGGGGCTTGCAGATTTAAATGTATCTATTGATAGGAGTTTATGATGCTACTTACAGTATTAAGAGCTTTTCAAGGTAGGTTGCGTTGGATAAAGATAAAACGAAAATATAATGTAGATAGTGACAATGTATATGTGATTATGCTCCCTGACAGCGATCGTACATTTAATGAAATAGCACTAAACCATATAGATGATTTTTTAAGTTATCGCAAGGCTAACAAGGTGGTAATACTTACAACTGATGAATGGGTTTTTGATAATGCACATAACTTTTCAAATTGCATTAAAGCAGTCGAGCAAATAACTTTACGTGATTATTACTATTATCGTAACTATTGCTATTACTATTATTACAGTTTTTCTGATCAATTTATTATGATGTCTTTACAGGATTTATATGGTAAACGATTAGCACTTGCAGAAGGGGTATCCGGTATAGAAAAAACAGATATGGCCTGCATGGCTCTATACATTATACGTAACTGGAGCAAAAAAGAGGCTTGTATGCATGGATAATTATGAGAAGTCGAGAGTTAGAAAGCATATTAACCGTTTAGCAATTCAAGATATGTTAAAAGATAAAAATATTGTATTGTTTGGTGCTTCCGGCTTTTCTAAAGATGTATTGATGTGCCTGGAGGAACGAGGTTTTACTGCAAATGCAATAATAGACAATGATGATCGCAAAGTAGGAATATCTTGTTTAGGGATGATTGTGAAAACGCCGGAACAAGCATTGATGCCCTTTAGTGAAAATAACCTTATAATATTTTATTCGCCCGGATTTTACAGAGAAATGACAGCGCAGCTTGAACGAATGGGATACCACATAGATAAACATATTTTCGCTCTTAATTTCCAAATAAACGATACTTTGTATATGTTTACTTACATGACGAAAACAAAAATAAGAGGTTTGTATTGGCATAAAAAAATAACTTGTAAGCACTCACCAAACTGCCCGGTGTTCATAGCACCATATACAGGAACAGGAGATATATATCTTATAGGGTTATTTTTTCATACTTATCTCAAACAACAATCAATTACAGATTATGTTTTTGCTGTAGTAAGTAACGCCTGCAAAAAGGTTGCTGAAATGTTTAATATCAAAAATATTTATGTGCTTCCTCATCAAGTCGGTGATGATATGATTTCTTTACAAAGGGCGACAGGTCAAGAATTTCGCATAATAACCCTAAATGATGGCTGGTTAGGAGATCCTTTGCAGTGGTTTCGAGGTTATAATGGTCTTAACTTTGAAAAAATGTTTCGATATTTTGTATTTGGATTTGATGACACTATACCTCATATTTTGCCACCAAAAAGAGATTATAGCCATGAAATAGATGGTCTGTTTCAACAATACAATATTGTTAAGGGCAAAACAGTAGTGCTTTCTCCTTATTCAAATACACTTTTTGATTTACCTGATGATGTACTAGCATCAATTGTAAATCATTGCAAACAACAAGGACTTACTCCGGTAACCAATTGTGCAGGGACAGAAAAACCTGTAACCGGTACAGATGCAGTATTTTTTCCATTAAACCAGGCTATTGAATTTATGAATGCAGCAGGATATTTTGTTGGAGTACGCAGTGGCCTGTGTGATATTATCAGTTCTTCAACTTGCAAAAAAATAATTATTTATGATAAAAATGGACTATTTTATAAAACTTCACATTTTGATTACTTTAGTTTGAAAAAAATGGGTTTGTGTGTTGACGCTATAGAAATAGAATATAGTAATGATGTAAAAAATGAGTGTTTGCACAAAATTAAGGAGACATTAAAGTGAGAAATTCAAATCGAAAAAAAATCCATATAATGAATGAAACACCGCATAGATATGAATTATGGGATTTGTTAGACTTTTGTAATAAATATGAGCATTTGTACATTTGCGGAGCATCAGAGCGTCAGGAGGCTTTGCTCAAATTTTTTGATATATGTAAAATTAATATTGAAGGTTATGCAGTTACCAATCCTGAAGAGCAGTGCCTTAATTATCGTAAGCTACCAATAGTTTCTATAGATGAGATAATAACTCAAGCAAACGTTGGCATTATAATGGGCGTATCTGATCGTACTTACAGGTCATTTATACCAAAATTTCGTAAGGCTGGGTTTAACAATTACTTTATTATGACAGAGCATAGCAAAAATTCAATTATTGAACAGATAAAACCTCGTCCAATTGAAGAAATGACTTTTGAAGTAAGTTTAGCAGACCATTGTAATTTAAGTTGCCAAATGTGCGATCACTATTCTCAATTATCACCGGAGTGGTTTGTTGATATAGACACGTTTGAGCGAGATATGAAGCAAATGGGAAAAATTTTCAACCATACTATTGGGGCTATTACTCTAGTAGGTGGTGAGCCTGCACTTCACAAAGATATAATTAAATGCATGGAAATTACTCGCCGTGAGTTTCCGGATGGAGAGCTTATACTCCTTACTAATGGCCTGTTATTGCTTGGTCTTGAAGATTCACCTATAGGTAATATATGGGAATCATGTAAACGGCTTAATTTTTATATTACAGTCACTGTGTATCCTATAAAATTTGATTATAAGTTGTTGGAGGAAAAAGCAAAAGAATATGGCATTGCTTTAGCTATGTCATCAAACATTCATGCAGATGAATTGACTAAAACAGCAAAAATTATGGACAAGCATACAATGAATTTATCTCGTGATGCAGAAGTAACAGGGTTTGCATCTTGTGCATACTTCAACAAGTTTAATGTTTTGCGTGAAGGGCGATTCTATATGTGTCCTGTTTCTGCACATGTTAATATATTTAACGATCATTTTAACCAATCCTTAATATTAGAGGAAACAGATTCATTAGATATTTATAATGTAGAATGTTGGACAGAATTTGCAGAATTTGCTGCTAAACGTGTTCCTTTCTGTGGTTATTGTGATTTAAAGAACTGGCGTCCGCATTCACAATGGAGGTCAAGTACAAAAGAAATAGATGAATATATTGATCTGTAAAGGTGAAGGTGGGTGTAAAAATGGATTTTAATAGTTTTAAGCAAGTTTTATCATTTTTTGAACATAGCAAAACCTTTATGTTTGGTACGTTTGAAATAAATAGACATATTATAAAACTTTTATTATTAAATGACATAAAGCCGGACGGATACATTGCAAAAGATCATTTTGAAAAAATTTTGATTGAAAGCCATTATGATTACAAGTTTGATTTTCCTATTTATGCAATTGATGAACTTGATGATTTAGAAGAGGCTAGGATTGGTACACATACTAACAATTGTGATAATGTGTTACTTGAAAAGATAAAAAATAAAAATGCAGATAAAATACTTTTTATAGAAGAAAATTTTTACGATTGTTGTTACAGAACATTTCAACCTCGTAATAGAAATAGTTTTGTATTAGAAATTGATGTGGCAGATCACTGCAATTTGAATTGTAATAATTGTTGGCATTTTTCGCAAATTGCAGAGCCTACCTTTTTGGATCCTGATGAATTCAATAGAGATATGAAAAGAATGTCAGAGTTATCCGGCGGATTGATTCATAAAATGTATTTATTAGGCGGAGAACCTCTATTACATCCTAAATTTGATGAGATAATTGCAATAGCAAGAAATTATTTTCCTCAAACATTTATACAAATAATTTCAAACGGAATACTTTTGCCATCAGCAGAAAACGCAGTATATGGTAACTTGTATGAACTTTGTAAAAAACATGATATATGCATTTCTATTACTGAGTACCCTGTTAATTTAGACATAAACAAGATAAAACAGCTAGCTCTTAAATATGAGGTCTCATTTTTCAATAAACTTGAGCATGAAGAAAATATCATAAAAAATGATCAACAAAAACTAATGCAGAAAGCAATATTTGATATGAACAAGTCGCAAAACCCATCTTTTAGCGCACTTAATTGTTATTTTGCAGGCAATTGTTTTACATTAAAAAATGGGAAATTGGCTACTTGTCCTATAATATTGAATATTAAGCATTTTAATAAAGCTTTTAATACTAATCTGGAAATAACAGAAGATGATTACATTGATATACACAAGGCAAGTAATTTCTTTGAATTAGCCGAATTTATGGCCAAGCCGGCTTCCTTCTGTGGATATTGCGATTTTAATAATAGACCTTGGGAAAAATGGAAGCCCAGTAGCAAAACGATTGATGAATATTTAGATTCATAAGTTTAGGAGAAATTTAATGCAAAAACATTATATAGCAAAGCTGGATTTAACTTTAGCTCCTCTTGGATTTGGGGTTATGCGACTACCTATAAATGTAGATGGTACGTTTCCGGAGGATGTCCATAAACTACTTGCGACGGCATATGAGCAAGGGATTAATTATTTTGATACTGCTTATCCTTATCTTGGCGGTCATTCAGAGGAGCTTATTCGTGATGCACTTGTAAAAAATTATCCAAGGGATAGTTTTTATATTGCAGACAAGTTGCCTGTATGGGAATGTCACTCTCATGAGGATATGGAACGAGCGTTTAAAATCCAACTTGAACGCCTTGGGGTTGAATATATTGATTTTTACTTACTTCATGGCATGAATCGTGTTAGGTGGCAAGATATGCAAAAAGTAGGTGCATTAGATTTTCTTGAAGCTAAACGAAGAGAAGGACGTATACGTAAAGTCGGTTTTTCTATACATGATAACAAACAAACGCTGGAAAAAATGCTTGACGCATACGACTGGGAATTTGCTTTGCTGCAAATAAATTACTATGACTGGATAGCACAACATGCTAAAGAAAGCTACGACTTATTAGTGGAACGTGATATTCCTTGCATGGTAATGGAACCAATTGGAGGCGGTAGGCTTGCCAAATTGCCGGAACAAGCAGAAAACCTTTTAAATGCTGAGAATCCCGAAGCTTCTATTTCGTCTTGGGCTATGCGATTTGTTGCAAGCTTACCAAACGTGGTAGTTACACTTTCCGGAATGAGTAATACAGAGCAGCTAAATGATAACCTTAGACAATTTCAGCCTTTCAAGCCATTATCAAAGCATGAATTGTCAGTATTGGATAAAGTAGTAGAAATAATAAAAACGCATAGCACAATACCTTGTTCCGGTTGCTTATATTGCATAGATGAATGTCCATCGAATATAGATATTTCGCAAATTTTTCAACGATTTAATGATTATAAGCAATTTTTTAATTCTCCACGTTTTGACGTAGATTATTTTAACTCTACTTTTTTCCCTGAAGCTCGTAGAGCTGATAAATGCATTGAATGTAGAAGGTGTAATGAATTTTGTCCACAAAAAATTGATATTCCAAAAGAGCTTACAGCCATTCATAATGAAGCGATAGGTTTGTTTATTGATGTTGATATTAATGTATTGAAAGATGATTTGTCAAATGAAACACTTCTAGTTTGCTTTGGTGCAGGTGCTGTGGGACAAAACACAGTAGCAGTATTGCATCAATGCGGCATAAAAGCAGATTATTTCTGCGATAATGGTCAAAACCTTTGGGGATCAGAAGTAAATGGCATAACCGTTATAAGCCCTTCACAATTGGAAGAATTGAGCCGTACACATTCTGTTTATGTATTGATAACAAGCAGTTATCACAAAGAAATAAAAGATCAGTTAAACGCTATGGGGATACAGCTAAAATGAACTGTCCTATAGCAAAATTGCCCAACAACTTACTGCTTTGCGAAAATAAATATAAAAGGGATGTTAGTTAACATGAACTTTGATTTTCACATAGAACTTGGAAAAATAACACCAAAAATTGCGGAAGGTGCAAAAATATATATTTTGGGTGCAAAATCCTCTTGGGAACATATTTGCAATCAATACAAGCATCTTGTAAACGTTGATCTTAATATTTTTATTGATGGATTTATTGTTAATGATAAAAATGATCAAAATAATGTTTTTTGTGACAAACCGGTTTACACTTTATCAGAAATTGAAATAATGAATGCGGTTATTTTGATTTCATCTCCCTCTTATTCTGATTCAACTTATGAAATGGCACGGCAGCTTTCAAGTTGTGGCATGTTTTGGAGACACTCGTATTTTACATCTGAGATATTTATGACAATATTGATGCGATATGAGTATCAACGTATGCTAAAATTTCAAAATGTACACAAAAACAAACGATGCTTTATTGTAGGAAACGGACCTAGTTTAACAACCGGCGATCTTGACAAAATTAAAGATGAAATTTCATTTGGATCTAACGAAGTCTATCTTCTTTATGAAAAAACTTCGTGGAGACCTTCCTACTATGTAATCCATGATAGTGATAGGCTTAAACGTATTCAAAATCAAATACATGAAAATATTAATTGTCCTCGTTTTTATGCATTTAATTCTGTTTTTGACATTGAGCCTTTTTTTATGAATGGTGAATTTGATTATTTTTATTATTTAGATGGCATTGTAGATTGGTTTCCTTTAAAAGATTATAGCCCGGATTTCTCATCAAATCCTTTTAAATTAAGCTGGGGGGCAACTGTTACTTACGATGCTATTCAACTGGCATTTTATATGGGTTTTAGTGAAATTCATTTGCTTGGGATGGATCACGATTACGCTTTTATGATTAACACCAAGGGCGATTTAATAACAAGAGATGTAGCTTCTGATAATTTTTCTTCAAAATATACTCCATCAGTACATCCACTGATGGTAGATTTAGTAGATGCTTCTTATGAAAATGCTAATGAGTATGCTAAAAAACATGGTATTAAAATTTACAATGCGACTCGTGGTGGCAAATTGGAAATGTTTGAGCGCATTGATTTTGATGCATTGTTTTAACGTGAGCAGATCAAAGTTCGATGAATTTCAGGAGGTAACGGGTGGCAGTTTATTATACAGTATCCACAGGATTTCATTTGATTATGGGATATTTTGTGAAAAGAATACTTCATCCTGATGACGAATTTACGATTATAATGCATGAACATTCAAAAGAAATGGTTAAAGATCGGTTTGATACTATAACGTTATCTCGCGTTTTTGATGATGTAATCTGGGAAAATGATTTAAGCCAAAACGAAAAAATGAATTTTCATAAATGTTTTAAAGATACAGATTTTTTTTATTTGTCATCTTTTGGGCAAACATTTGGTTGCGATCTTTACAGAGTTTTCCCGGATAAGGGAATGAGGGTATTGATCTATGAAGGGCTTAATACTTACTGGGTATCTAAATTTGCGATAACACATACAGCACATGATCCTATACTACTTGTTGAATCGGCAGACTCCATTTTAGTTTTGGATAAAGAAATGTCCACCGACCAAATTTATTTGAGCAAGGTAAAAGAATTTCCGGTTAAGGAGTGGCTTAATACAAATAAAGCTTTTGAAAAATGTTGCTTTGAACTAAATGAACTTTTTAAATATCAGTACACTAAAATTGAACAATTTCCAAAGCTGATTTATTTTGGACGTTATTTACCTCACTTTCAAGAGCGTGCCTCTCTGGTATTAAGCTGTATTGTTTCATGTTTAAAAGAAACTGATTTTTCAATTAAGCTTCATCCAAGAGAGATTTATAACGAAGAAATTACTGCTTCTGTTACAAACTCTTTACCTGATGCAACTGTACCCTGGGATTTGATCCAGTTAAACCGATTGATACACGGAGACATTCAGCCGAGAGAAGTGTACGTAGGATATGCGTCATCAGTGCTTTATCATGATGCTTCTTTATGGGGAATAGAAAATTATACTTCTATTGTTTTAGAAAAGTTAGTCTATGAGTATTTGGGAAAATTGTCTCCTGCTTTTGATGGCAAAGCAATTGCAGAGGTATTTACTAGTTTTGATGATAAATACAATAGTGTAAATGTCGTTTATCCCAACACATTTGATGAATTGTACAGTTTTGTAAGTAACAGACAAGATGAGCATGTATATAAAAAAATTAATTGGGAAGCTATCCATAGAAAATCAGGATGTGATGAAACATATACTCGGGATCTCAAATTATGGATTACTCTAAATTTAATGCAAAAAAATGAAATGCTCCGTAGCTTACCCAATGACTCACTGCTTAGCGAAAATAAAAACTTGCCTATTACTTATCGTTGTATAGGTAATGAACGCACAGCAAGTATTACAAAACATTTTCTAAGTTTTTTTCCTGCTTTAAATGAAAATGAGGAATGTTTTGACGTTACAATTATTTGTGAAAACTATTTATTGACGGACAATCCTTTTGTATTTGGTTATGGTGTGTACTTTGAACACACTTTTTATTTGAAATTAAAGAAAATGCTTGAAAAAATGAATGAAATTTATATATGGGGACTTACTGAAAGTTCAGAATCTATGTATCAAGTGATAGCGAAGAATGGATTACTACCAAAGTTCAAAGGATTTATTGATTCTTTCAAATATGGAACACATAAATCATACCCTATCTACAAACATGATGAAATTGAAAAGAAGGATGGGCAAATAATAATTATTTGTGCAGAAATCGCATGGCGATCAATTGAAAAAATACTTACTAATAGGGGTTTTGAAAAAGATACAGACTATTGCTTTGGTCATATTGTGTGAAAGGATGTGGATGGGATGTTAACTGAAAACTCAACATTTGAAGCATTTCTGGATTCAGCAAAAGGGAAAAAAATAGTGGGCTTTGGTGCATCTAACCACGTTGCAGAAATTAAAGCTGTATTGGCTGAGCATAAATTGCAGATTGATTACATTGTTGATAATGACTTTTGGAAGTGGGGGAAAAATTATTGCAATATACCGGTTCGATCCCCTTATAATTTACAAGGTTTACAAGATGAAATAGTAGTACTTATCTGTACTATGCGTCCATTTGCTATTGAAAAACAACTCAAAAAAATAGGAATAACAGATGTTTATGCTTACTGCTTATGGATTGACTTTATTTTTAATAATATAGGCAGAGGAACTCAAGTATTTTTTTGATTTGCCATAAGGGGAGATAAGCTGAAATGAATTTAGATGTTATGTTAATTGATGCGTGCAATTTACGGTGTCCTATGTGTCAACATGTTAAAAACACTACAGGAAAGTTTATGTCCCTTGAGCAAATCAGCTCAATTTTAGATCAAATGGTGAATCTTGATACAGTCATAGGGAAAAGGTTTGACACTATCCGACTTGATGGAAATAGAGAGGCTTTGTTATATCCTCATTTAGAAGAAGTTATGAGCATTGCAAAGTCTAAAGGCATTGGCACACTCTTGATAACTAATGGTGTACTTCTTGATAAAGAAAAAGCATCAATGCTTGTACGACATGGATTAAAACACATAATCATAAGTGTTACAGGTATAACAACGGATGTATACCGTCAGTTTCAGGGGGCTAACACAAAAAATCCTACAGAGCAACTTGATAAAGTAAAAGAAAATGTTGAACATCTGGTTCAATTTAGAGATTCTGCAAAAAGCAGAATGAAGGTAGATATATCTTACATTCTAACAGAACATTCTGTTGTTGACGCAAATTCTGCTGTGTTTTATTGGAAAGATAAAGGATGCGATGAAATCAAGTTTAATGTGAATACAATGGATGCTGTTTATGCAAGAGAATGTAAAACAGATGATTTTTACTATCATCCGGGTTCAAAATGCATATCCTCTGCCGGAGTAGCTGTAAATGGAGATGTATATCCTTGCTGTCAGCCCCCCGGAGAATATATGTCCATTGGCAACTGTTTTGAAACAACATTGAGTGACATATTTTCTTCAAAGGCGTATTATGACTTAGTTTCGGCTTTGGCAACTTTAGATCCCAAAAACATGCCGCAAGGCTGTAGAACTTGCCCTGTCATTTGTAGTAAAAATCCGACTCGAAAATCCACCCCCCCCATTATTGACCGCGGGTTCTAAATTTGCAAGAGGAGTTGATTTCTATAATGATGTTGCAATATCTGGGCTATTGTCCACATAGTCTAAATCAAAATGAAGCATACTTATTAGGCGTAGTCCCCATCGAAGAAATGTCCAACAAGAATATTATTATATTTGGTGCAGGAGCATATGGAGTATATGCTGCAAATTTATTGCGTGATCATGGTATTTTTGTAAAAGCTTTCTGTAGCAACTATAAAACTGAATGGGGTAAATTACATCATTCCATTGAGATTATAAAGCCGACGGATGCTTTTAAAATGGAAAATGCATATTTTATTGTTGCAGCTATCAGTGGTTGTGAGACATTTCAAAGGCAATTACTTAGTAAAAATATTTATGATTTTTCAGTTTTTTTCTTGGATAGCATAGGGAACATTAGTAATCCTATTTTAGCAGAAACCATTCGCTATTCTTTAATACCAACAGTGATGTCTAAATTTTTTACAGAAGGCAGAAACCCATCTCAAGTTAGTATAATGGATTATCACAAGGCGGTATCACGACAATTTAAATCGTTGCGTTACTCGGAAATTGTTTTGAATAAGTATGTAAGCGATTTTTTACAAATTCATAATCCTAAAAAAATGCTTGATATTGGGCCGGGAAATGGCCTTTCTTCTTACGTTTTATGCTATCTTTGTGAAAATTTGGATACTGCTTGGATATGTTTATCTAATGGTGAAAAGCACATGGAAGAAGGATTTATTGATGCAACCGGTAGCAAATTTCCTGTAAGAAAATATTTTGGACAAATTGAAAATCCTAATTTTTTGTTAGATGAAAAATTTGACTTAATTATTTTTACAGAGATAATGGAGCATTTGCAATGCAATCCTGTTCCAACAGTTAAAAAAATAGCTGAAATGCTTTCTGATGATGGATATATAATTTTTTCAACACCTGAAGAACATCTTAACAACTATGATTCTTATGTTGAAATGCCCAATTATGAAAGTTTAGAAAAATATGAACGTATGACAGAATTTGGTGCCCCTGTGTATATGGATCTAAGTTTTCCGCATACTTATATTTATAGCAAGCAAGAGCTGGAAGAGATTTTTGGAGAAGCAGGGCTTGAAATAAAGTTTTATCATCAGACAGCACCATTTCAACCACAGCATATCATTTTAGGTAAGATATAAAGAATCTTGATAGGGAGGATAAAAATGTATATAGAGTATACGTTCCCATTTTCAACATGCCTTTCGCAAAAAATCACTCGTATTTATGTTTTTGGTGCAGGGCAAATAGGAAATAAATTTCAACAACAAATCGAAGAGCAAAGCGATATCGTAAATTTGGGATTTATCGACAATTTTATTACAGTTGCCAATACTCAAAATGATCCGGTAAAAAAGATTGGAGTCAGCAAGCCTGATGCTTTGAATGACGTTAAGTTTGATGCAATTGTTTTGGCCTGTAGCTATTACTTAATACCTGAAATTTGCGACTGTCTTTTTAGGTTGGGTATTGATTCTAATAAAATAATAACCCCTGAGATTAGGTTTTCTTCAAACACTCCTGCTTTAGGTGATGGATGGGACAATTTTTATAATGCATCTGAGGAACGAGCCGATGATAAGGTAAAAGGAATTATTGTTCCAATTATTGAAAAGCACCCCATATCTTTTGAAAGAATTTTAGATTTTCCCAGCGGACGTGGAAGGATTGCGGAGCATTTGTTTAAAATATATGGTGATAAGATCCATACATTTACACTTTGCGATGCAAACAAAGAGGCAATCGAATACTGCAAGGAAAGATTTTCTCATAGCGATTGTTTTAATTATTTTACTAATGTAGTTGATGAGTGGCAGTGTGTTAAGCTGGATTTTGATGACAATAGTTTTAGCTTTATATATTCATTTGATTCTATGGTTCATTTTTCATACAAATGGCTTGATTTTTATATAGGAGAATTTAAAAGGACTCTTCAAAGCGGTGGATATGCATTTGTACATCATTCCAACTTGGCTTCTCCCAATGTTGATATAAGGCGACATAAGAGTGAGTATTGGCAAAACAATCCAAGTTGGAGGTCTTTAGTGTCTGCTGAAGATGTGCATATGATTGCAGAAAGACATGGTTTTAGTGTTGTTGAACAAACTCTTATAAATTGGGTTATACCAAATTTGGATTGTATAACAATATTGAGGAGGCAATAATATATGAAAGCAGTGATTCCGGCAAAAGGTACATCTACTAGGGTACCGGAAAAAAATTTTAGGGATTTTTACGAAGGTAAAAGTATTATTGATATTTTAGCCGAAAAATTATTAAAGTTGCTGCCGGCTCAAGATATTTATATTAGCAGCGATGATAACTCTGTTGCAAAAATTGCAGACAAGCTTGGTATCAATTTTCATTTACGTGATGAATATTTGACTCGTAACAGCACCCCAATGAATGAAGTAGTACAAGGCGTATGTTTACAATTGCCGATGGATGATGCATATATGTGGTGCCAAGCAACAGAGCCATTGTTTAACGAATATGATAAGTGTCTTAAAATATGGCACGATTTGGACAAGTCTAAATATGATTCTTTAGCAGTTTGTTATCCGATTAAGCGTTTTCTGTTAGATCAAAACCATAAACCAATGGGGTTTGGCTTTGGCCCATGGCACAACTGTTCACAGGATTTACCACAGATGTATCAATTAAATTTTACTATGGGCATACTAACTCGTGATTGGATTGAAAAGTGTGGCTATCATGTTGGCGGCAAACCATACTGGTATGAATCGGAGCAGTTTTGCATTGATATTGATGATATGGATGACTGGGAACTGGCAAAAATGGCTTATCAATATAAGATGAATAAAAAAGAGGGCAATTAAAATGCGAATAGGCATAAATGGATTTGGTCGGATTGGTCGGGCTATTTTTAGGATAAACATGCGTGACAAGATATTTGATGTACCGGTGATTAACGACATCAACCCTGATATTAATAATGTAGCGTACATGATTAATTACGACACTACATATGGATCACTGCAAGACAGTTTTACCGCTGTTGACGGCTCTATTAAAAATAAGACGTGTGATGTTTCTGTTTGCTGTAAACAGTATATTGATCATGTAGATTGGAATAGCTTTGGTGTTGATTATGTAATTGATGCCAGTGGGATTAAAGAAAATTTGCTTAGAGCCAATACTGTGTTAGAAAAAAATCCATCAGTTAAAAAAGTGTTTATTACTCATTCGCCTGATGAAGTGGATTTTACTATGGTTATTGGAGCAAATGAAAATAACTTGGATGTGTCAAAACATAATGTTATATCTACAAGCATTTGTGATGCCACAGCTATTGCTCCCATACTGAAATTAATATCAGAAAACTTTGAATTGGCAGGAGGCGCAATCACTACAGTACACCCACTGCTTACTTATCAGAATGTTTTAGATGGTGAGGTTACTTCTTGGTTTGATCCTAATATGATTTACAGCCACTATCCATTAGGTCGCTCAGTATTTGACAATATTATTCCTAAACCTACTACAGCTATTGCTGCTGTATTTAAGGTTTTGCCACAAACAGGTATTCCTGATATAGCCTCTTTTTCGTATAGAACACCTACAACTATTGTAGCTAGTGCAGATATAACTTTATTCACACAAAACAACACAGAGCTTGAGGATGTGAAAAAAGTTTTATATGATTTTGAACAAAAGCAATCATATAAAATTATTCAAAATTCTGAACAGCCCTTGGTGTCGTTAGATTATAAAATGTGTGAATATTCGGCGGTTGTAGACCATCGTTGGTTAAGCGTAACAGGAGGTAAAACGTTAAAACTCATATTATGGTATGACAATGAATGGGGTTATGCTTCACGAGTTATTGACCAAATTACGTATGTTAACAAAAAATTAGGGCTTTAGTACTAGCGAAAATGATACGCCCAAGAATGCTGAGGTAATTATGTACTTATTTGGAGTTTTAGATGATGTTGGCATAACAATTGAAAGTGAGATTATAGGAGAAGCGGGCAAAGTTGTTGCATATGGTTGCAACAGTGAACTTGCTTTACCTGATGATATATCAAAATTGGATGCTGCTATGGTGTGGCATAATATGGATGTTTCTCAAGAAACGATAAAAAAATTGAGCAATTGTAAAGCATTGGTGCGTGTTGGTGCAGGTTATGACAATGTTGACTGGCGTTATGCCGGAAGCATTGGTATTCCTGTAATCAATATCCCTGACTATGGTACAAATGATGTAGCTGACCATGCATTGGCTTTGCTTCTTGCAGTTGGTAGGCGTATTACAGTGTATACCGAGGCTTTAACAGAAGATGCAGAAAACAACTGGAAGCCTTCGTTAGGCACAAATATACGCCGCTTTACTGATCGAACAATGGGAATAGTAGGAATGGGTCGTATTGGTACAGCGATGGCGACTCGTGTAAAAGCTATGGGGATGAATGCAGCATTTTATGATCCTTACCTTCCGGATGGATATGATAAGACTTATCAAGTTAAACGTGTAGATACTCTTCAAGAGCTATTTGCTAACAGCGACTATATATCTATTCATGCCCCTGCTACTGAAGAAACAGCAGGTATGATTGATCGTAAAATTATAGAAAATTCAAAAAAAGGGCTTACTTTGATAAATACAGCGCGTGGCAGTATTGTCTCACTGGATGCAGTATACTACGGATTAAAAGAAGGAATTATCGAAAATTTTGCTGCCGATGTATTAGAATCAGAGCCGCCAAAAGCAGACCATCCTTTAATTAATGCTTATATGCATAAAGAGCCTTGGTTAAACGGTCGAGTGGTGTTAACTCCTCATGCCGGATTTTATGCGGTAGAAAGCGAACGGGAAATGCGAGTAAAAGCCGCTACACAGATGCTTAATGCAGTGCAAAATATCCCGCTACGCAATTGCATAAATAAGACTTGTCTTATAAATCCCAGATCTGCTGTTGCTGATTAAATGGAACTACAAATTGAACAATGGAAAGCAATTTGGCAGGATAATTCATTAGATGATATGGATTATATCCTATTGATTTTGCATAATGAAAACCATGATTTTAACAATCGTCTTTGTATGGCGTTTAATGCAAAGGTGGGCAATAAACGAAAAGTAATTATTGAAGGTCAAGAGGCATACGATTTGCTTGCATTATATACTATATATGCTTTTACAGATAAACTCATTATAGGATCTCTTAGCTTGCCACATGGGCGAAAACTTAACAATTTATTGCAATGTGGTATTGCTACAGAAGATGAGCTTATAAATGATATTATTTTAGGCGGAGTAAAATGGAACTAAGACATAAAGAAGAAATGATTAATTTATTGGATACCTATATTGAAGCCCGGATTTTTGATAACCGGGCTATATTTTTATTCGGTCATTGCAATGCTACAGAAGAAATGGCGGACTACCTGCTAACGCATGAAATTATTCCTACTGCCATATTTGACAACAATATATCAAAACAAAAAACTAACTATCGTGAAATACCTATTATCGCACCTGAAAGTATTCAAAACTATCATGGAAATGTTCACTCGCAGCATTCATTGAATATGCACTTGCACAACGATTCACTGCTTCGCAAAAATAACAGCATAGTTCTTATTGCTACGAGATTTTTTTCAGAAATGAAAGCACAGCTTAGGCGATTAGGTTATGACGGCGAAATTATTCAAGTAGTAGAGTATAATTCCTTTACAGAATATTCATTATCAGGAAAAACATTGTTAGACAAGAAAGAACGAGTGCTTCGTGGAACACAGATATTAGAGCAAATTCGTATAAAATATCCGGTACATCATATTGTTGTTTTACCACATGATGCTTTAGGGGATATTTATTGGGCTATGTCTTATATGCAAGCATATTGTGATAAGCATTTGATTAACGATGTATGTATTGTTATTGTTGGAAAGCGATGCCGGCAGGTTATAGAATTGTTTGGAGAACATTCAATTATAGTGCTTGATCATAAAGCAATGAATGAACTGGTACAAGCAATTATCTTTACCTGTGAAGAGAATTGTATTATTGCACACCACGATTATCTATATACTGATTTGATAATCCAATATTTGAATAAGCATTTTCTTTCGTTTATTGATTACTACCGTTATGCAGTATATGGTCTTAACAAAGATGCCCGGGCTACTGAACCGACTAATTTTGCTCCGTTTGATAATAAAGTGCAAATTCCTAAAGGAAAGTCGGTTATTGTATCACCGTATGCTAAAAGTGTAGTTGAATTACCTAGCGGTTTTTGGGAAAACATTGTTGAAACATATGTACATCAAGGTTATCATGTTTACACTAATGTAGCGGGCAACGAACCTCCTATTTACGGAACAAAGCAACTGTATGTGCCATTAGCTCAAATGAAAGCCGCTGTAGAGTATGCAGGGGCTTTCATTGGAATCCGTAGTGGGCTTTGCGATGTTATTTGCACGGCAAATTGCCGTAAAATCGTTGTTTTTCCTGATTGTTATTACAGCACTACACCATATAAAGTAGATGAATTTTTTGCTTTGCCGGGTTGGGAGAAGATTATCACTTCTGAGTAGATTTTAACAATTGATCCCAATACTTAGCCCGTCTCCAATTGGAAAAGTATGAAGGTTCCCAACTTTATTTTCAAACTCTTTTACAGCCGCTTTAACGCCTGTACATGCCTCTGCAAAATAGTCATGAATTAAAATTACGCCACCATTTACCATACGTGGGTAAAAGTATTCAAGGCCCGATAATGTAGGCTGATATAAGTCAAAATCCAAGTTTACAAAACTGAATGTTTCATCTAAGCCTTGTATTGTTTCCGGAAAATATCCTTTGCGAATGATGCACATTTCCGGATGAGGCAAATTTTTTATTACGATATCTTCATGGGTTATACTAAAATGCCCCGCGCTAAAGTTAGCATATTGATTATTTTGATCGGCTAAACCCAGGTTTTTTTCAATAATCAGATCTCTTTCGTCAAAACCGGAGAATGTATCAAATAAGTATAGTCTGTCGGTAGGGAATGTGCGGTTAATCTCTTTTGCAAATTCTCCCATAAAAACGCCACATTCAGCTACACAACCTTGAATGCCTTTTTCTCTAAACAATTCTCCAAGATTGTTTAAGAATACAATGCGGCTTTTAACCGCAAATTCTACATATCCTATGTTAATCTTGTCCTGTTGTACGCCTAATCCAAGCAATTGTTCTGTGATAGTGTTAATGCCTGCACGGGAAGCAATTAATATTATATCGTAGCTACTTTCCACAATTGATTCCGGGGAATAGACAGGGATGCCCATTATTTGGGTTCCTTGTTTTGTTTTGTCGTTATCTAAAAAAGATATAACTTGATACTTTTTTTGAGCGGATGGCAATAACCATTGTCCCATTGCACCCGCGCCAAAAATAAATGCTTTTGGAAGATTTTTTGACATGAGAATATTCCTTTTCTATTTGTATCTAATGTATCTAACTAAAAAGCTGTATACAGCTTCTTAGTTATTGGTATCAGTATAACATACCATTGTAAGTCAAGGTAAAAGATTTCCAAAGAAAACTTCATTGTATTTTTGCAATCTCCATGGTATTCTAATAGCTATGGAAATTATTGTGAAACTACAATTTGGGCATGTTCCCACTACCTAGATACAATCACAAGAAGGGATGACTTTTAATGAAGCTATTTATTGATACCGCTAATGTTACTCATATTCGGGAGGCTAATGACTGGGGAGTTATATGCGGTGTAACTACAAATCCATCACTTATCGCTAAAGAGGGCAGGGATTTTATTGAAGTAGTTAAAGAAATTAGTTCTATAGTAGACGGGCCTATTAGTGCCGAGGTTATTAGTATTGATGCTGCCGGTATGGTAGAAGAAGCTAAACCCTTAGCTGCTATTCATAAAAATATTGTTATTAAACTACCTATGACGCTTGAAGGACTAAAAGCTACTAAAACCCTTACTGCTTTGGGTATAAAAACCAACGTAACTTTGATTTTTTCTGCCTCACAAGCTTTATTAGCAGCAAGAGCAGGTGCTACTTACGTAAGTCCTTTTTTAGGCCGATTAGATGACATTGGTATGGATGGTATGAATTTAATGATGGAGATTGTAGATATTTTTAACCGCCATAATATCGCTACTGAGATTATCGCCGCTAGTGTTCGTCATCCAATCCACGCTATACAATGCGCCCGCTTAGGTGCCCATATAGCTACTATTCCGCATAATGTTTTAGCTCAAATGAGCAAACATCCTTTAACCGATTCCGGTGTAGAAAAATTCCTTAAAGATTGGGAAGGAGTAAAGTAATGTTAAAACGAGGTGAATTTGATCAAATAGATCAACAAGCCATAAACACTATCCGCATGTTAAGTGCTGAAATGATACAAAAAGCTAAAAGTGGACATCCGGGCTTACCCCTTGGTGCCGCACCAATGGCATATACTTTATGGGCCGGTGCAATGCGCCATAATCCATTTAATCCACGCTGGCCGGATAGAGATCGCTTTGTTTTGTCGGCCGGTCATGGGTCGGCAATGTTGTATGCCATGCTTCATCTTTTTGATTATGGCCTTACAATAGATGATTTAAAACAATTTCGTCAAAAAGACAGCCGTACCCCCGGGCATCCTGAATATGAGCATACCCCGGGTGTAGAGATAACTACCGGCCCTTTAGGACAAGGTGTAGCCAATGCAGTAGGCTTTGCTTGGGCAGAAAGTTTTTTAGCGGCTCGCTTTAATAAACCCGGCTATGACTTGGTAGATCATTATACCTATGCATTATGCGGCGATGGCTGTTTAATGGAAGGCGTGGCTTCAGAAGCGGCCTCGCTTGCAGGTACGCTCAAACTTGGTAAATTAATTCTTTTGTATGATTCTAACAACATAACTATAGAAGGTTCTACAGAGTTAGCTTTTACAGAAAACGTTGCTGACCGTTTTAAAGCTTACGGTTGGCATGTTCAAACAGTAGAAGATGGCAATGACGTACTTGCCATTCAAGCTGCACTTAGCAATGCAAAAGAGGAAACCACCCGCCCATCTCTTATTGAAATAAAAACTATAATTGGATATGGTGCCCCAAATAAACAAGGAAAATCTTCCGCCCATGGAGAGCCTCTTGGTGAGGCAGAAATACTTTTGGCTAAGCAAGGCTTTAAGCATCCGGAAGAGCCATTTGCAGTACCGGAAGAGGTTAGGGCGCGTTTTGCAGAGCTAACTGCTGAAGGTATTGCTAAAAATAATGCATGGCAATCTCTTTTGGGTCGTTATCAACAATCTTACCCGGAAGATTATAAAGCTTGGGAAGAATGGCATAGTGACGAGCTTCCTGTAAATTTTGCAACATTAATTGGTTCCAATTCATTTTGGCAGTATACGGATGATCTTGCTACACGTATTTCATCTGAGCAAATTCTTAATAAGATTAGCCCTGTATTGCCCAATTTGATAGGTGGTTCTGCGGATTTGGCTCCTTCCACCAAAACCGTAATGAAAGATAAAGATTTTTATTCTCCGGACAATCATTCCGGTGGTAATTTCCATTTTGGCGTACGTGAACATGCAATGGGAGCCATTGCTAATGCTATGGCTGTTCATGGTGGCTTACGCCCTTATGTATCCGGATTTTTCGTATTTAGCGACTATATGAAACATGCTATGCGCTTATCTGCCATAATGAAACAACCTGTCATTTATATAATGACTCATGACAGTATAGGCGTGGGAGAGGACGGGCCTACGCATCAGCCTATAGAGCATTTGGCAGCTTTGCGCAGTATTCCTAACTTTACAGTAATACGCCCTTGCGATACAAGAGAAACTGCTGCTGCTTGGGCTATGGCTATAACCCGTTCTGATAGCCCTACCGCTTTCATTTTGACAAGACAAAACTTGCCTCTTTTACAAGGTAGCGGCAAAGGTGCTTTCCGTGGAGGATATATTTTATCCGACGATATTAACCCGGAAACAAACTTGCCTGATATTCTGCTGATTGCAACCGGCTCAGAAGTACACTTAATGACAGAAGCGCAAAAAGTTTTAAAAGATGAAAAAATTCATGCCAGAGTTGTAAGTATGCCTTCCTTTGAAATATTTGAAGAGCAAGAGCAGTCTTACAAAGAAAGTGTGCTTCCGCCTAGTGTCCGTGTGCGCTTAGCAGCAGAAGCAGGTTCAAGCTTTGGCTGGCATCGCTATATTGGATTAGATGGCGACATTATTTCTATAGATCAATTTGGTGCTTCTGCCCCTGCGGAATTGCTGTTTAAAGAATTTGGATTTACTGTTGAAAATGTGTTAGAAAAAGCACGTGCTTTGATAGCTAAAAAATAAGGGAATGTGTAAATAAGTGTGATATGAAGTCAGTGGTCAAGTTAATGATCGCTGGCTTTTTTTGTTGGGATAAATTGGTTTGAAAATACAAATAGCAAGGGTTTATTTGATTGCAAATTGGAGTTTTTGTGATATAATGTCATTTAAGAAAAAGCTTTGTCGATGATGTGAAGCTCCTCATTATGATGACAAGAGGTGAAATTTTTTTATGTATGAGTTTATTTTAAATAAAAAACGCAGAATAATAATTGAATTACATAAGGCCATCTTAGATGTACAAAAACAGAGTCTTTCTGTTGGTGAATCCTATAGACAGCTTGCGCTTAGTTACAATGAAATATGCCGGGATATTTCTCATAGTGAATTTGCAAGCACTTTAGATGTACTTCAAACTATATTTAGCTATTATGTTAGAGGTATAAAAAGAGGCTTTGATCCAGAAGAGACTCCAGAGGCTAGAAATTTTATTTTAAAAGTATGTGACCATATTAA
>WQVX01000029.1 GCA_009785615.1 Defluviitaleaceae bacterium
GAGTGGTAGTCCAGTTATCAATGACAGAGGACAAGCAATTGGTGTCCATGTTGGTCAAAATCGTTTTGGTGAAGCCCAAGCTGTAAGATTTGGCCCAGACTTATTACTTTGGATAAGCAGACAGTAGACAAGAACACCAGCAACTGCAACTATGGTTGTTAGCTCAAAATTAGCTTCTTAATAATTAAATCAAAAGATAAAATAACCATTCATATGTAATGTTTTCCTTTTAGCATAGTTAATAATCGGAGGGTAAGGGATTCGAACCCTTGTGACGTTTCCGTCAAACGGTTTTCAAGACCGGCAAACATCGGTTAGAGAGTAGACTGAAATCAAGGATTGCCACTTTCTTTCAAGAATTGCCCCGCCGACATATCCGGAAAGATGTTTAAACATTTGGATAAATTAAATCATTTGTTTAATGCCGGCATCTTTCAGGATTCCATTTGAGGTATGCCTGTTTTCAATTTTATTAACAACAGTAAATGGTCTTTTGTTAATCGGGCTATACCACATCTTATGCGAGCCTTTCCCACGTCTAAGAAAATAACATCCGTTATCAGATAATAAGTCCAACACCTGCTTTGTGTAATCAGCCATTACGCAAAAGCATCTACATTCATACTAACAGTTCGGTCTATTTCCAATTTTATTTTTACCTCGCCTTTATACCCAAGGTCATTTTCTGCAATGTCATACATAGTAATCTTCACTCTTTCAAGCAAAGCATCAAATGATCCATGGTCTAAGGTCATAGCAAAACTGTCAGAAGATGATGTTGCAAGCCATATTTTTTCATCATCGTACCAAGTAAACTTCACTACAAATTCCATTTTTTAGTTCATCTCCTTATAATCCAAAATATCACAATAGCCGTAATAATTCCAAAAACAATTCCTAAGATAGCTCCTACATTGTCTCCTTTTGTATACTCAACAGCATAAAGACTCGCTACAACTCCATAAAGACCACCTATACTCTAACATAAGAATCAAGCCTGATAACTTAGACGAAAAACCCTTCAAAGTGTCACCATCATAACCTTTGGCGTTAATTAACATGTACTCGAAATTCAACGAATAATCCCCAAATGTCTCATAAGCTGAAAACATCTCACGAAGATTAAAGGGTACTGTCCATGTGTCCTTCCCGCTAAAGAATACGATAGGAAATACCACCGGAAACTTAAAATCTTTGTTGTCACGTTCGTTTACATCTGCATGATTGTAGCAATACCTTAGAATCTCAACAATGATTCGTCTAAATCCCAAATCAATATAAATTTTAATCGCTTGCTTGCCGAAGGTGCAATCAGGTTTAGTATATCATTTTTTATTCGGACACTGATACATAATAGCAACAAAAAACGCGAGTCCGCCAAAATACGAACTCACGTTATAAGAACCTGTCTAAACACAGCTTTTAAACAGACTCTAACATGCAAGGTAAACTTCTCTACTCTGTAGGCTTCATGGTAGGAAACAGCATTACATCTCTTATAGAATAAGCATTGGTCAATAGCATAATCAATCGCTCTATACCTAACCCCATTCCTCCTGTAGGTGGCATACCATATTCCAGTGCCATTAAAAAGTCCTCATCTATTGCAGTAGCTTCTTCATCACCGGCATTTTTCATTTGCTCTTGATGTTGAAACCTGCGACGTTGATCTATTGGGTCGTTTAGTTCAGAATATGCATTGGCAAATTCTCGGCCAACAATAAACAATTCAAATCGCTCTGTATAGCCCGGATCGTTTGGCTTGCTTTTTGTTAAATGAGAAATTTCTATTGGATGATCCATTATGAAGGTGGGCTGAATCAGATGCTTTTCTACATATTCGTCAAAAAACAGTTCTAATATATGCCCCTTGCCATGCCATTTTTCTACTTTAAGGTGATGAGCTTTAGCTATATCTTGAGCTTCTTCCAATGCCTTAATTGAGCTAAAATCCACATTTGAATATTTTTTGACCGCCTCTACCATGGTAAGCCGTTCAAAAGGTTTACCCAAGTCAATTGTATGATCGCCATAGGGAACAGTAGTGACGCCCAGCACTTTTTGAGATACTTCCCTAAGCATAGTCTCTGTAAGATCCATCATACCATGATAGTCTGTATAAGCTTCATATAATTCCAGCATTGTAAACTCCGGGTTATGTCGGATACTCATACCCTCATTGCGAAATACCCGCCCTATCTCGTAAACGCGCTCCAGACCGCCTACAATCAATCGCTTGAGTGGAAGTTCTAAGGCAATACGCAAGTACATATCAAGGTGTAATGTATTATGCTTGGTAACAAATGGCCTGGCGGATGCACCTCCGGCTATCGTCTGCAATACCGGAGTATCTACTTCCAGATATCCACGGTTATCTAAGAAAGTCCTTATAGCCTTTATTATGGCTGTCCGTTTTAAAAATACATCCTTTATATCCGGATTTACAATTAAATCCAGATATCGCTTACGATAGCGCAACTCTTGATCTTTTAACCCATGAAATTTCTCCGGCAACACTTGCAAGCTCTTTGCCAGCAATATAACACTTTTTGCTTTTAAAGATATTTCTCCGGTTTTAGTTTTAATTACAATACCTGTTATACCTGCAATATCGCCTATATCATAATGTTTGAAAGCTTCATACAGCTCTTCTCCAATATCATCCCGCCGCACATATACTTGAATGCGTCCGTCTCGGTCTTGGATATCGCAAAAAGATGCTTTACCCATTACTCTGCGGCTCATTATGCGTCCGGCTATGCTTATGATAGTGGCTGATTCTTCCAAGGTTTCAAAATTTTCTTTTATTTCTATACTATGATGGGTAACATCATATTTAACTTGTTGGAACGGGTCTTGCCCTGACGCTTGTAGTGCCTCCAATTTTTCAAGACGTATTTGCGTTTGTTCACTGTAATCAATATGATCGTCCATAGTTGCTGTTTTGTCGCTCCTTTAAGCAATTTTTAAAATGCGGTACTGTATTTCCCCATCCGGTGCCTCTACAGAAATGGTTTCGTTTAAGCCGCGGCCAATTAAAGCTAATCCCAAAGGGGATTCATTAGAGATACGACCTTGTACCGGGTCTGCTTCTGTTGATCCTACAATTAAGTATTCGATCTCTTCGTCATACTCTATGTCAAAGACCGTTACTTTGCTGCCTATGCTAACTACTTCACCGCCCAATGAATCTTCATCAATAACTTCTGCATTGCGCAGCATTTTTTCAAGTATAACTATACGAGCTTCTACAGCGGCTTGCTCTTCCTTTGCAGCATCGTACTCAGCATTTTCTGACAGATCACCTTGGCTGCGAGCCTCTTTGATCATTTGCGCTACTTCGCGGCGGCGCACTACTTTTAATTCTTCTAGTTCTGCTTCCAGCTTCTTTAAACCTTCATAAGTAAGCATTGTCTTTTTTTCAGACATTGTTAGTCACCCCTAAAAAATAATAAAAAAGATACAAAGAGGTCAAATTTGATTAAACCAATCTTTGTACCAGTTCACAAGAAAATTTACAGTGCAGGGATTATAACGCTACGATGAGCTATTGTCAATACCATCCACGAAGTTTCATTACAGATGCAATTCGCTTTATTGAATACATGTATGCCGCTGTACGAAGAGACACGCCATATTCTTCTTTAACAGCATAAACAGCATCAAAGGCATTGACCATGGCTTTTTCCATTTTTTGATGTACCTCGTCAACATCCCAATAATAGCCATATAAGTTTTGTACCCATTCAAAATAAGATACAGTAACACCGCCTGCATTTGCCAAGATATCCGGCACTACCAATATCTTTTTACTTTCCAAAACCTTGTCAGCTTCTAAGGTGACAGGGCCATTAGCGGCTTCTGCAATAAATTTAGCACGTACAGTTTCTGCCAACTTAGCATCAATAACATTTGAAAGTGCCGCCGGGATAAGTGCATCTACTTCCAAAGCCCAAAAATCCGCTACGCTAATATCTTTTGCCCCGGGAAAATCTTTAATGCTGCCCTTTTCTTTACGAAAAGCCATCATTGCTGAAATATCAAAGCCATCCGGGTTATACAATGTACAATCAATTTCACATATAGCTATAACTTTTGCACCAAGTTCTGAGCAAGTTTGAGCAGCAAATTGACCCACATTACCAAAACCTTGAATTGCAATTGAAGATCCTTTTATGTCTATATTCAATTTTTTAAATGCTTCCCTAATGGTAAAAGTAACGCCTAAGCCCGTTGCCGCTTCTCTACCTTTTGATCCGCCAAATTCAACGGGTTTGCCTGTTACCACACCTATCGAGCTTTTTCCTGTTAAAAGATTGTACTCATCTACCATCCAAGCCATAATTTGCCCATTGGTGTTTACATCAGGGGCAGGAATATCTACTTTTTCCCCGATTAATTTATGAATGCCCCGTATATAACCACGAGCAAGTTGCTCAAGCTCACGTTGTGAAAGCTTGGAAGGATCAACATTAACCCCGCCCTTGCCGCCTCCATATGGAAGCCCTGTTACAGAGCATTTAAATGTCATCCAAACAGACAACGCCATAACATCATCCCTGGTGACATCAGGATGAAAACGAATACCGCCTTTGTAAGGGCCTACAGCATCATTGTGCTGGGAACGATATCCAATAAAAGTTTTTACTGTACCATCATCCATTTTTACAGGAATGGATACTTCCAGCACACGTTGAGGCGTCTTTAACAGTTCGTAAACTGAATCAGGTAAATTTAGTTTATTGCAAGCAGCCTTAACTTGTGCCTGTGCCATAATAAAAGGATTTAAGTTTTCAGACATAATAATTCCTCCTGGAAATAATTATATTTGCCTAATTATCAACGTTTCCAAGAGTATAGCTCAAAATTTGTAAAAATGCTATAAAAATGCTGTAAAAATTTTATTCTAAATTGTCATTCAAACAGTTCCAATTTGTTACCGGTCGCAAGTTGCTTACCATGATAGACATAAGAAATAATAAAATTATATCACTATCAGCATATGGTTTTTAATACTAAAATTACATATATAAACAAATAATTGACAATTACGACTAATTGTGTGATAATACCCATACACACGAGGAACTTTAAAAGATACCAAATACTTTAAACAAACTCTTATATGGTCTTTCTTTACGTTTATATCAAAAAGCGGAAATAAATTAGCCGGTATATATTTTTAGCCTTAGGTATACGTTGTAGAGGACGGCCTATTTTGCCTTCCGGACAAACACCCAATAATGTGATGAACATATCATGGTGACTAACTAATATTATCTATCAAGGAGGCAAAATCCATGGAATCACCTATAAGCCACACTCTGCAATTGAAACGATTTACCCCAATTATTTTAATTATCACCGGGGCTATTACCATTACTACTATTGTTACAATCATTTCAGCACCTTTAATTAGTACTATCGTTAGCATTATTGTTGGTATTGTTGCTAGTATCATTATTCATTGGCTAATAAGTAAAATTCTGTCTTACGACATATCAATGGCCACAGCTTATTACATAGAAAACTCTCAAAACAGTATTAATGCTTTAGCCAATGAAATTAGCCGCGTAGAAAAGGAGATTTTATCAAACAACTGGTATGCCCGTGGAGACACAACTAAAGTTGACGAAATTAACAAAGCTACCATAACCGAAATTAACCGTATTATAGATACCATATTTGGATTTATATACAACATCCCTTGTGTTTTTTCGGTTTACGATAGCCAAGCACGTTTTATTTATGTCAATAAACTTACTGAAGATTTGGCTTATAAAAAAGAACTTGCTTTGGGAAAAACACTATATGACATTTCGCCATCCGATAACACATCAGAAATAGTTAAACTTCTCAAAAATGTAATTACAACCGGTATAAGCCGCGAAACACAAACATCTATTATATCGCCCAATGGAGAAGAGCTTATTGAAAAATATATGATAAACCCTGTATACAATTCAAAAAGCCAAGTAATTGCTGCTATGGTTGTTAATTTTGATAACAGCGATATAGTGATGACAAAAAAAATAACAGCTTACCAAAAGATTGAGTCTGACAGTATTGCACAAAAACTTCGAGAGGGATTGAGCAAGGGTTTATTACAGTTTTTATATGAACCTGAACCTCATGATGAAAGCACCGCTTCTGTTGCTATTTCTTATAACCAGATTAGCGACACACTAAAACATGCCATCAAATTTATTAAGAGCTATGTTGATGAAATTTCTCAGCTTTTGCAGGAATTTTCTAAAAATAACTTTGAAGTAACAATTAAGCAAACGTATATAGGTGATTTTGATACTATTAAGCATTCTGTAGATGGATTAATAGACTCTGTAGGGTCTTTGGTTTCCGAAATTCAATTGGCTTCAAGCCAGGTCGAAAATGGCGCAGTTACTTTTGCTTACTCCACTAATGAACTATTGATGAGTTTTGAAAGGCAAACAGAGGCTACTAATTATATACGCGAATCAATAGCTCGTTTAAGTGATAAAACATCTGAAAATGTTAAAGAAGCTGAAAAAGCTGACACCCTCTCAAAAGAAGTACAAGCGGCTGCCCACACAGGTAATATGTATATGCAAGATATGTCTACAGCTATGGATGCTATTAAGCAATCTTCAAACCAAATTATTGGTATCGTTAACGTTATTAAAGACATTTCTTTCCAAACTAATTTACTTGCCCTCAATGCCTCTGTAGAAGCAGCAAGAGCCGGAGAACATGGCAAGGGTTTTTCAGTAGTAGCTGATGAGGTTAGAAATTTGGCTATCCGTAGCTCCAATGCCACTAAAGAAACTGCCGAGCTGTTGAGTGAATCAATCAACAAAATCAACTCCGGAGTTGAAACCTCTATCCAAACTTCTGAGGCATTGCAAAACATTGGAATTATAGCAACCAAAGTTGTGGATGTCATTACTACTATCTCACTATCTTCACATGAACAAGCAAAAGACATAGCCAAAATTAACGATGACATGGAAATTATCTATGCTGATACTACAAAAAATAATAATTTGCTTCAAACAAACGCCTCAACAAGCCAAGAGCTTTCTGCACAATCGGCACAATTAAATGCTTTGGTATCAAAGTTTAAGGTAAAACGCAAATATAGTTAAAATCCGATGAATGTTTTTAAAGAAAACGAGTGGAGATTATGTTAATTAACGATAGAGAAATTACTATTAGATCAGCAGAAAAAGAAGATATTGACAAAGCTGCTGACATTCTTGGAACCAGTTTCTATGAAGATCCATTTTTTGTTTGGGCCATAGAAACGCCTTCAGATCGGCACAAAACAGTAGCTAATTACTATCGGTTGTATATGAATCTGGGGCTAGATATCACCCATGTAGCAGAAACACCGGATAAAAGCATAGTAGGGGTTTCAATTTGGCTCCCGCATGACGCAAAAGATAGTAGCATTGATGAAAAAGTAGAACATGCCGTAGGAGAATACGCTTCTCGCTTTCGTATATTTGGTGAAAAATCACATGCAAATGAACCGCCGTCTGCCCCCTATCATCAATTGCTGGGGTTTGGAGTCCTTCCTGTTGCTCATGGACTAGGTGTAGGAAGTGCTTTGCTAAAATATCACCATAACAAACTTGATAAACTTGGTATACCTACTTATTTGGAAGCCAGCACTCGCTATTCAGCAGGCGGGGTTTATGGACGCACCGGGTATCAACCTATTGGAGAACCAATCTTTTTAACAGAAGGAGTGGATCTTTTTCCATTGTGGCGTCCTGCCCCTGAGCAAGCCCAAGCACTTCATGCGCATGAAACTGATCACGATGATATATATTCAGTTGTGGGTAGTTTAATAAAATTTGGCCGCTACGATTGGCGTGTTCTGGATATACATGATAATACAGCTCTAATAATAAGTGATAAGGTTATAGAATTGCGAAAATATCATGATCGGTGTGAATCCGTTACCTGGTCAAACTGTACAATACGCCAATATTTAAACGAAGATTTTTACGATACTTTTGACAATGCAGAAAAATCAAGGATTGTTGAAACTCGAATATATAATTACAACAATCCTTGGTTTGGTACTAGTGGTGGCGATGACACAATTGACAAAATATTCCTATTATGTGTTGATGAAGTTACAAAATATTTTGGCGATAGCAGGCAGCTAAGGGGTGGAAACCCAAATACCAATTACTTTATTGATGATAATTTTAACAATACTCGTAAAGCACTAGATACCGTAGCTTCACCTTCCCGCTGGTGGCTACGTACTCCCGGAAACCTACCTCATTTTGTTGCTAGTGTTACAACTGACGGTCGAGTTGCTGTAAGTGGCGATTTTGTTAATCGCTCAGATGCTTTCAGTGTAGGAATACGTCCTGCTTTGTGGTTGAAAATTTAATCGAAACCGGATTCAGAGCCGGAGGCAAGGTTTGGCTTTAACAGATTTGGTTTTTTTATTGACACCATGCTATAATTAATTTCCGGAAAATTGGTAATTATGTGAACATATTAAAATTTTGCTGGAATATTAAATAATGAGGTGGTATGAAAGTGATTAAGACAAGTTTATGGAAAAAGTCACCGGCTCTTTTTATGGCTCTTGCACTGGCTGTAACTCCAATTGGTGGAGTTACAGCCGGTGCTGAAGAACCGGAGGCTGAATCCGATTACTCCACAAGCCATGAATCAGCTTTTCGCATTGATATTCTGCACCATGCAGATTTTCATGGAATAATTGATAGCTTCATTAGTGCTTCTGATCCCGGAGCGGCTAGGTTTGCTGCTTTTTCTGAGCTTTGGAGAAGTCAAAATTCAAACCCTAACAATGTTGTTATGGTAGCCGCCGGTGATAACTATCATGGACATCCAATTTCTAATCACCTTTTGGGTGCGCCTATGGTTTGGCTATACGATTACCTTGGCGTAAATTATTCTGCGCTTGGAAATCACGAATTTAGTTTTGGTTCTGTAGATCAAGCACAACATTTTGGTGAAAACATTACTTTCTTGGCAGCAGATATCTTCTATGCGGGAACAAATAACCGTCCTGCTTGGGTACAGCCCTATACAATCATTGAGAGTGATTGCGGCGAAGGTATAATTGCCATGATTGGCCTAATGACCAATGGTATGCCTCACTTGATATCTTCAGCTATAATGGCTCCCTTTGAACTTAGAACCCCTACATTAAGAAATGCAGCAGGTAACACTAACCCTGCAAACATTGTTGCAATTGAAGAATTAATAGCTCATTTGAGAGATTATTACAGCGCATCCGCCGTTGTAGCACTTACCCATATGGGTACAGGCGGCGGACATGGTGCAGAAGCTCGTGATTTAGCAGAACTTGTAAATGGGTTAGATGCTATCATTGCCGGGCATTCACATCAACGTAATAATTTTTATGGCGAAGAAGCTGTAAATGACACAATAATTGCTGAAGCCGGCTGGCATGGCCGCAGCATAGGAAGGCTTTCCTTCCATTTTGATGAAAACGGCGATTTAGTTAATATCACAAATGTACTTAGCCCTGCTAACGCAATGTTACCTGCTAATTTCGATATTACGGAACAACCTGCTAATGTGCAAGCCGTATACAATGAAGTGTCGGCAAGAATGGCTCAGTTTGAAGTTCAAGCAGGCCCGTACTTAAATCAAGTTTTTGGAACACGCGGAATCTATGGTGTAGAACCGGGTACAACAGATAATGTTGAGCAAAGAGAGCATAGAAATATGTGGGTAACAAAACTTGTTGAAGATTATGTTGCCAATAATTTTAATGACAATACTTGGGGAATCAATCTAAATAATGACTGGGTATTTGTCTCTAACTATGGTGGCTGGCGCAATATGGGACCCTGGGAATGGGAACCTAATACCCCGGTTACAATGCTTGATATGATAGCTACCATGCCTTTTAATAATGCTATATTGTTATTTGAAATGCAGGGTAGAGATTTGATAACACTACTTGATATGGAAGCTAGTGACAATACAGATTTAAGTCCTCCTAACTTTGGACTTAATGGCGGGCAGTCTGCTGTTGTTTCCGGTGCATTCAGAGGGGATCGCATTGCAGATTTTATTCCTCCAAATGGAGGAGATCCAAGACCTAGACATGCATGGTATTTCTCTAACTCCGGCAACAGAATTAGTGACGATGCAACAGTTTATAGGATAATAGGAAGCAACTTTATTTGGGGCGGCGGTGCTATGGGAGGCGACAGATTCCCATTCCCCGGCAACAGTCACGGTGATGCTCTTGGTATGACATTTATTTCTCAGCCTGTTGCATTGTTAGGAAATGGAATGACTGTTCCTTGGCCTGATGTACCAACCGATTCTAGCCTTTGGGAAGAATTTGGCTTGCGTTTGCTTCGTGATGCAATGATTGGTACTCTTGAGTGGAGATCCAATAATCCCAGCCAATACTCCGCTTGGGTTGAAATCACTATAGAAGGAGAGGGCAATGCAGAAGTAACTTCTCCATGGTCTCCACATGGTTATAGAGGCATCAATATACATGGCACAAGAGTTACTGTAACTGCAACACCTAATGCCGGATATGCCTTTTATGGTTGGTATGAAGGCAATGTGCAATTAAGCACTAACGAAATCTTTACCTTTACCATGGGTTCATCAGGTAATAACCTTATTGCAAGATTTGATGGCTTTGACAATGGTACCGATAGCGTAACCACAGTACAACAACCCGCTACCACTCCAACAGATCACGTGACTTCTATCAATGTAGATAATCAAACTTTGGAACAACTTCCCGATGTTCTTCGCATCTCTGTTACCGGAGTGGATGTGCCTAACGGTCAGCATACCATTGTTGTATATGGTCTGCCGGCAGGTATTGAAGTACCATATTATGTCGATACAGTAGATTACGAATTTGTAGTAAACTTAGTACTCTCTAAAATTATAGTGGATGGTGAATTTGTATTAACATTGACAATCCCTGAAGCGGTTTTTGAAGGTACTTATATTATGTACATTGTTATCTATGACGAAAATGGCAACGCCATATTCACCACCAATGATTTTGTATTACAAATAGGAGCGATTCAATGGCCGGAGCCACCCCCATCAGTTGTGCCGTTTTTCTTGTCGGATCAACCGGCAGGATATCAAACAACAATCCGCTTAACTATAGGAGAACTTGTATATACTGTTAATGGCACGGCAATTCAAGGAGAACCGGCACCTTTCATTGATCCTGTTTACAACCGCGCTATGGTACCAAAGCGGATGATAGCTGAAGCTCTGGGGGCACAAGTTGATTGGGACAGTACAACAAGGGTTATAACTATAACTTACGGCACACAGGTATATACAATGCAAGCAGATACGTCATTACCTGATGGCATGGGTATCCCAATAATAATTAATGACCGCACCTTTGTACCTATTACTTATGTGGCTCAGCTATGGAGAGCAAATGTCACCTGGGATGCAGCTAACATGGCAGTTTATATTCAACGATAAGCACCTCCACTTCGCGCTAACGTGCTTCGTGTTGGTGAAGGGGGCGCAATTTCCGCTTGCATCAACACGTAAACGTGTTAATGTCAATCGGAATTGCTATAGACAATTGAAGTAATAAAACAGCCCCGGAAATTTGCTTTTGATTTTTGCAAAGCAGATTTCCGGGGCTATTTATATTCCATTTCTATTAGTTACACAAAAATTCTGTCCGTATTTTTACAAAAATTCATATTTATTCAAAAATTTCCAATCTGTATCAATCAGTTAATATAGATAAACTTGACAGTATGAAAAAGGTGTGTATAATGTAAACAACTCATACAATAAGATAACGGATTTGCGATAACCAACTGTACACGATGCTAATCATTTAAATATCAGCTTTACTTAATGTTAATAAAAAAGTGAAATTTAAATGATTTTCAATTTTTTTATTTTACTTTAATTTTTTGTACTATCAAAATTTATTAATTACTTAGGAGGTAATGGCATGGATCTTATGGTTGATAATGCTGACATGCATGTTGAAGTCATCATAGAAGAAAGCGAAGACGCTACAGTGATGGCAAATGAAGAGCAAGTTCGTAAAGGGTGGTCAATGAACAAAGAAATTGGACGACGTATACGAGAGTTGCGAGTCTCATATAATTTGTCGATAGACCGTTTGGCCGAGATGCTGGAAATTACACCGGGATTTCTTGGGTTGGTAGAACGTGGCGAACGTGGTGCAACTATAGAACGTTTGACTTCATTAAGTAAAATTTTTCGTGTACCACTTGACTATCTTGTACTGGGGAGTGAAAGTGTATCACCCACCAAACAATCTGATAATACAGTAAAATTTTTGGAACGCATCCTTAATGAACAAGAGATGTCTAAATTGGTTGAACTTGGCAAAAGCCTCTCTATGTTTCAATATGATGAAGATGAAATGGATTTACTTTTTGATGCGCTCCACTTTCAGTTAAAGTTTTTTCACAATATAAGGGCATAAGAAGAACACAGAATTTTTTGATGGGTATATAGTAACGTTGTGACCTATGGTAACTAGTCCTTACCATAATATACTTCTATATGCCCTATGAGAAACATTGTACCACAATCAATATTGTTTATAATATTTTTGTCGCGAATAGCCTTTATTTTGTCCTGAACAGCTCTTTCAGTTTAAACGACAAAGGTAAGTAACCCGCTCACTATCCTCTGGTGCCGGATTGCAAGTATAGTTATCAAATATAGATAACACTTGTAATCCGGTTTTTTGTGCCATTAGAGTAACGCTTTCAGTGCTATATGCCCTTTGTCGATGTACTTCTAAAAAATTTTCTTCTCCTTTTAAGAAAAATTGAACTTTGTATTCGTTAATACCGGTGGAAGGGTTGTAGTGATTTTTCCATACATAAGAAGCATTGTTATATTTTCCGGCTATGTCGTGATATGTGTTAGAACCTAATTTTCTGTATTTGTTATCTGTTTTTAGATCAAAAATGAAAATACCGCCCGGATTAAGATATAGAGCCACATTTTTTAATGCTTTTTCAAATTCTTCTTCTGTCAATATGTAGTTAAGTGTATCGCAGATTGAATATGCAGCATCTACAGTGCCATATAAATCTAACTCCAGTATGTCTTGGTTAAGGAATAGTATATTATAACCTTTTTTATGCATCTTGGCAGATGCTTCACTTAACATGTCTGCTGAAGCATCTACTCCGATTAGCTCATATCCTTTTTGAGCCATCATAAAGGTTACGGTACCTGTACCACAACCTAAATCTAACAGCAGACTATTTGAAGGCACATTATGATTTTGCAGCATTTCATCTATGTAACCGGCCCATTGTCTATAGGGTACAGCGTCCATAAAAATATCGTACACACGAGAAAAGTGCCGGTACATATCCATAATTTAGTCACTTTCCTTTTCTTTTTTACGTTTTGTTATAAGACCACCAATTTTTCCACTTTCTTTAGCGGTAAGGCTTTTCCATCCACTTTCTTTTACCTTATCTAGCAACCCTAATTCCTCTGCTATTTCATATTTTAGTAAATCATTTTCATAAGACCCTGCCATAAAATCACCTCAAAACTATTCTTGTCTCCAGTATGGCAGATTTATTTGATAATTATACGCAATTTTTCTTATAAATAGATTCCGGTGATTCAGGATGATGACCTGAGGATACATGAGAATATTCGGTAGGGGCGGCCCATTTAACAGCATTTTTGATTACCTGTTGGATAGGGGGCATATCATAGATACGATGTGTTTCGTGGCCGGGAGCAAAGTAGAATATCTTCCCATTTCCTCTTTTAAAAGTACATCCGCTACGTAGAACCTCGCCGCCTTCAAACCAACTAATAAAAATAAGTTCGTCCGGCACCGGTATATTGAAAAATTCTCCATAAGTTTCTGATTTTGGTATCTCTATATATTCCCCTAATCCAACAGTGATGGGGTGATTGTGTTCAATAACCCATACCCTTTCAAGCTCATCTGCTTCACGCCAACGAAGTTGCAAAGTATCTGTGCCAAGCATGGTTTTAAATATCTTAGATGCATGACCGGAGTGTAATACTATTAAACCCATACCTTTTAATATTCGCCGACGTACTTGTTCTACTATTTCATCTTCAACTTTATCATGGAAACTATGACCCCACCAGATAAGCACATCAGTATCTTCCAGTACTTCAGGGGTTAAACCATGGTATGGTTGATTTAAAGTGGCAGTACGTAAAATCCCTATAGCCTCATTTCCCTTTAGGAAATTTGCAATTACAGTGTGTATTCCTTCAGGATATGCGGCTTGATTACCTGCTGCTTCGTTCCATACAGTAACATTGATTTTTTTTAACATACTTATTTCTCCCATAATGTCATAGCCCAAGGCTATGCAAGTAATATATGCTACATAAGTATATTAAATCAATGCATATAAAATTTCAATGGATATGCTATAGTGGTTCATAAATTAACTATAGGTAAAATATATTTTTCATACAAGTCATTGGACGGCAAAACAAAAGTGCCCAACCGGTAACAAAATGAGACCGGTTGGGCACTTTTATCTATTCCAGGCTGATGTCAATTCTTGTATTCATGCCAATACGCAAGCCTGTATTTGCTGATGTGACACGTATTTCTGCCTCAAATTCTACAACAGGTGAAAGAGATGTAGCGGCAGGGTTTATTCTGCTGATTACTCCCGTATATTCGGCATTACCTGTCCCGTCAGATGTAATAATAACTTCCATTCCTTCTTCTATCCTGCTGATATCGTATTCCCTAAACCTAGTAACAATCTGTAAATTGTCTGTATCTTCAATAATGAATAAAAGTCCTGAACCAAAAGCCCCTTCTCTTGCAATAACATTTGTTATTGTGCCACTTACCGGTGCTGTAATTATAGAATCTTCCAATTGCCGTTCCATTAATTGAAGGGATATTTCCATAGGCTCCAGGTTAGCAGAAATTTGGGCATTGGTTACACTGCCACGAAGTCTTTCGATATCTTGCCGGGCGGCAATACGTGAAGCATTAAGTAATTCTTGGGCATTTCGGTGGGACGTAGTTGCCGACTGAAGAGCCATTCTTAATTGTTCCAGTGAACGTTGCTGAAACTCTACGGCGTTATTGTAGTTTATACGTGCATCATTATATTGGTTGCGTGCATGAGTAAGAATGTTTTCAGATTGCCGCATTTCGTCAGAGGATACTACACCTCCTGCATATAATGCAGTTAAATTTCTGTGGTTAGCTTCTATCCTTTCAAATTCTATTCTTGCAGTGTTAAAAAAGCTTTGTGTGCTTAATACCTGCGGATTAGTTCCTTCATCATAATCTCGTAAGGCGTTGTCATAATTCATTTGTGCCGACTCCAAATTTATTGCTGCTGCGTTTAATGAGGATTCAGCACTTAATATGTGCATATTTGTATTGTTAGCAAGGTTAGCTGTTGCCTCATTAAGCATTCTTTGGGTTTCTTGCACTGCATTTTGAGAGCTTTGCCGTGCTGATTCAAGAGAGGCTCTTTGCTGGGCTATGCTTAGTTGTAAATCATTGGTATCCAGAGCAGCCAGTACTTGCCCTTCTGTAACCTGATCTCCTTCTTCTGCATAAACCCTATCTATTCTAAATGATAAAGTGCTGTATACATTTCGGCTTTCGATACTCTCGACTGTGCCCCTTACAGTTATAGTGTTTAAAAGTGCAGCACCGGCAGGGTTAAACTCTGATTGTACAATTGCGGGCTGCAAATCATTGTCGGGAGTTGTATCTGAACCACAACCGCTTAACCCAACCAAGCCAATTACAAAGATTAGCTGTAATGAAGTGGCTAAGCACTTGAATATTTTATATTTCATCATAAATAAATCCCTTTCGCTTAATATCATTGTTAGAAGCCGTATCCGTAGCGTACTAACACCACCTTGAGATTACTAATCCCTCAATGGAATTCGTATCCCGGCATTTACACCTATAAAGTTTTCTAAGTTAATATCATCATCCAATATGTTAACCTTGATTGGTATTAAATGGGTTACTCTTGTAAAAGTGCCTCCTGTATTAAAAAACATTGCAGTTCCGGCAAGTTCTGCACTTGTGACACGCCCAATTTCGGAAACATAGCCTGTAAATTGCCGATTACCAAATACATCTATGGTGACAATAACAGTCTGACCCACCTGTATATTTACAATGTCAGTTTCTTCAATATTAGCTTGAATGTGCAAGTCATTAATATCAGCTATTACTGCCAAGGGTTCCATTGGTGAAACAAATTGATCTTGCACAGCATTTGTCTGTACTACTAAGCCATCAAAAGGTGATCGCAAGGCTTCGCCATTTTCCACCCAGCCAATAATTTCGTTTTCTTCTACATAGCGACCTTCGTAAACTGTAAATCGTTCTAAAGAGCCGGGAATATTGGATGTAATTGCAACCAGGTTGGTTGTCACCCTTGCATTATCAGTTGTAAGATAGCCTGCGCTTTGCCAAATAAAGTAAAAGCCAGCACCTGCTCCACCTGCAAGCAACAGTGTAAGTACCAAAACTACTATAAGAGTGCCTTTACCTTTCTTTTTTACTTGCTCAGTAGATTTTTCTTGTTCCATATTTATTTGCCTCTCTTTCCTACATTAAGCACTTTCTTCATCATCTATAACGCCACCTTGTTCAAATTGAGAGTTATACAAGTCAGCGTAAAATCCTCCTGTTTCAAGCAATTGATCATGGCTGCCGGTTTCTATGATATCTCCATCCTTCATTACCAAAATTATATCTGCATTTCTAATGGTAGATAGCCTGTGAGCAATTACAAAGCTTGTGCGCCCTTGCATGATTTCTTGCATTGTTTGTTGTATTAAAATTTCCGTCCGTGTGTCGATAGAGCTTGTTGCTTCGTCTAAAATCAATATCGCAGGATTCTTTAAAATTACTCTTGCAATGGTAAAAAGCTGCTTTTGCCCCTGGGAAACATTTGACGCCTCTTCATTTAAGACCATATTATAACCACCGGGAAGCGTACGTATGAAGTTATGACAATGTGCGGCTTTGCAAGCAGCAATAACTTCATCATCAGTAGCATTGGGAGAACCGTAGCGGATATTTTCCATGATTGTAGCATTGTAAATCCATGTATCTTGCAGCACCATGCCAAATACATCACGCAATTCTTTTCTTGAAAGGTCTGTTACATCAATTCCGTCAACAAGTATTTTGCCTCCGTTAATTTCATAAAACCGCATAAGCAATTTTACAACAGTAGTTTTTCCTGCTCCCGTTGGCCCTACAATTGCCACAGTTTGCCCTGGATTGATTTCTGCGGAAAAGTCGTTCAATATAATTTTTTCAGGATTATAGCCAAAGCGGACATTTTGAAAACTAACCCGCCCTTCATATCTTTCTTTGTGGAGGGATTCTTCTGTATCAGGAACTTCTTCCTCTTCCTCTAAAAATTCAAATACACGCTCTGCGGCTGCAATAGTACCTTGCATCTGATTACCGGCTGCACCAAGTTCTGCCAATGGTTGCGTAAAGGTTTGTATATACTGGATAAAGGCTTGAACATCGCCTATCGTAACTACCCTTTGCACTACCAGATAACCACCTAAAACGCAGACCAATACATATCCTAAATTTCCAACAAATCCAAAAATCGGTTCTACGATACTTGTCATGAATTGTGCTTTCCATGCTGAAGAACGAAGCGATTTATTAGCCTGGTCAAATTTCTCTTCTGCAACCGTTTCACCGTTATAAGCTCTAACAATATCATGCCCGCTAAAAGTTTCTTCCACTATACCACTTACGATACCCAATGCTTCTTGTTGCGCACCAAAATATACATAAGACTTTTTTAAAACAACCATCATAATCCACATAGAAATAGGAATTACAACAAGGGAAGCGGCAGTCATAAGCGGACTTATTGATAGCATCATAACTATTACACCAATGATAGTAGTTGTTGATGTTACCAATTGGGTCAAATTTGTATTCAAAGTTCGGCTCATAGTATCTACATCATTTGTGATACGTGATAATATCTCGCCATGTGAACGGGTGTCGTAATAGTTGATTGGTAGCCTGTGCATTTTTTCTGATATTTGAGTCCTAAGCTTATATGTCACTTTTACGGCTAATCTTGCCATAATAACTTCTTGCCCTAAAGAACAAAGAGCTGAGATGATATACAGTGCAATTAGCCAACCTGTAATCATCCCCATGTATCCGAAATTTGTTAAAAGTCCGGTGCCAAACCAAAATGCCAGCATTCCATCCACAAGGGCAGTTGTTACCCGCCCTAAAAGCCTAGGCCCTATAACAGAAAATACCGTGGAAAATATAGCTAAAAAGAATACGAGAATAAGAGCCGCTTTATGAGGAGATAACAGAATTATAAGTTTTTGTATCGTTTGTTTAGGATCTCGTGCCTTTGCTGAAAGGCTCTCGCCCCCTTCAAAATCCATTAACCCACCTCCTCTTCACTTAACTGAGAAGCCGCAATTTCTCTATATATTTTACATGTTTCCATTAATTCTGTATGTGTGCCACAGCCAACAATTTTACCATGATCCAATACCACAATTTGGTTTGCATCCATAATCGAAGAAATTCTTTGGGCAATAACAACTATAGTGCTTTTGCCCATTTTCTTTTTAAGTGCGGCACGAAGAAGCGAGTCCGTTTTTAAATCCAGAGCCGAAAAGCTATCATCAAATAAATAAATTTGCGCATTCTTCACTAATGCTCTGGCAATGGAAAGCCGCTGACGCTGCCCACCGGAAAAATTTGAACCACCTTGTGCCACGTTAGATTCGTAGCCTTCCTCTTTTCCTTCAATAAACGCTGTTGATTGAGAAGTTTCCGCAGCATCCATTATTTTTTCTTCTGAAGCATATTTATCTGCATAAAGCAAGTTGGAACGGATTGTGCCGGAAAACAATAAAGCTTTTTGTGGAACATAACCTATTTTATCGTGAAGATCTTCTTTATGAACATCACGAATATCTAAACCATCTACGTGAATACCGCCGCCGGTTACATCAAAGAAACGTAACATCAGCTTAAAGAGGGTAGTTTTTCCTGCACCTGTTGCACCTATTATGGCAGTGGTTTCGCCGGGGCGGGCGGTAAAGCTGATATCAGTCAGTACATTATCATCACCTTCCATGGCATCAGGATAGCGGAAGCTTACATTTTTGAATTCAACGACACCTTTAAAATCTTTAGGAAGAGGCAGCGGATCCTTTTTATATTGTATACTGCCTTCCGTTTCAAGAACTTCCTTTATACGATTGGCAGATACTACAGCACGCGGTAGCATTACAAGCATGATAGCAACCATCAAAAAAGCAAAAATTATCAGCATCCCATATTGCAAAAATGCGAAAATGTCCCCTATATCAATCCGAAATGCGGACGCTTCTCGTGCCCCTACCCAAACTATAAGGGCAGTAGTAAGGTTCAAAACCAACATAATAATTGGAGTGATAAATGCAAATGTTTGGTCTACAAAAAGGTTAGTATCGGCTAAGTCTTTATTAGCTTTGTCAAAACGCTCTTTTTCAAATTGCTGGGTGCTAAAAGCCCGCACAATTAAGATACCGCTCAAATTTTCACGAGAAACCAAGTTTAACCTATCTATTAGGCTTTGCACTATTTTAAACTTAGGCAGTGCTACAAAAAACAAAATAAACATAGTACCTACCATAGTGAAAGTGGCAACACTAATTAGCCAGGTCAACGTCGTGCTTCTGTCAATGGATCTAATAATACCGCCAATCCCAAGCAGCGGGGCATAGATGAATAGCCTAATAGCCATCATCAAAGTGGTTTGTATCTGCATAATATCGTTTGTAGTACGGGTGATAAGTGACGATGTAGAAAACCGATTGATTTCGGCATTTGAAAAACTAAGTACTTTTTGGAACACATCTGCTCTTAAATCATTAGCCACACCGGTAGATATTCTTGCAGTAAAATAACCTGTAATCAAGGCGGCAACCATGCTAAGCAACGTTATTAAAAGCATTATTCCGCCATTGCGCCAAATAATTTGTATATGCCCGGTTAATACTCCGTCGTTTACGATATCAGCCATATAGCCCGGCAATATCAATGCTAGTATCACTTCTACAGCAAGAAGTGCAACAGTACACAACATCATAAACGTGTAAGGTTTCATATATTCGAAAATTTTAGACATACTGCGCCTTTCATAATTTTATATTTTTATCTTGTTTTTTATAAAATCTTAGCCGAAAAATATCCAAATAACTCCTCAAATCTTTTAAGAAATCTTCATAATCCTGATTTTTTACTTCCTCTTCTTCAAGAAATCCGGCTATAGCCCATAACATTAGTCTAATGATCTTTTTGGAATCTATATTATCTACAAGTAGGCCGGTATCGCATCGATAGTAATATTCATCTAAAGCATCTTCTTGTTTTTGCATAATCATCTCAGCTATTTCGTTATTTGGTATATCTGCCCTGTGAGCATATACGCCGTTTAAAAAAACATAAATGGATGGATGGCGATTTGAAATATCCCGCTGAAGCAAAGCCATTTGCCATATGCTTTCAAGCAGATCACGCTGTTCCGTATCTATCATCTCTAAGATTTCAGAATTCACCATTTCTATAGCATAATTAACCAAAAAAGCATATAGTTGTTCTTTAGATCCAAAGTAGTGAAACAGTAGCCCTTTTGAAATTTCAGCCTTTTGAACAATAGCATCTGTACTGGCTTTTTTGTATCCATAGCGAAATTCATGCATTGCCGCATTAATGATACGATCCCTTTTACTAAGTTCCATCGACATAAATTTTTGGATATCAGCCGGATTTACTGTTTTTTCCGGTTTCTGCATCGCCAACTGTCTTTGCCTCCTTAGAAGCTGTATTCAGCTCCTTAAACTTTTCATTGACTAATTTAGTCACTAGCACAGAGAGGATTATACACTATCATGCTATATAGATGTCAAGAGAAATTTTTAAAAGCTGATTATTTCTTGAAATCACCATTTCGTAGTGTTACTATGATTTTGCAAAAACTCATGTATCTATCATATCTTAGGATAGTCGAAAAGAGGTAAAAATGAGATATATAAGCACACGAGGCAACGGGGCTTCTGTTACTGCAAAAGAGGCAATCCTCAAGGGATTAGCTTTAGATGGCGGATTATATGTACCGGAAAACATTCCTTCTATATCCTTTGAAGAGCTTTTACCGTTATCTTACCCCAACCTAGCCCGTGAAATATTGCGTCCTTATTTAAACTTTACAGAAGAAGAACTTAACACTTGTGTAGAACAAGCCTATACCACTGAACGTTTTAGCCATCCTTTGATAGCACCACTAACCACGCCTTTTGATGATAAAAGCAAAAGTAAAATTTATTTTTTAGAATTATTTCATGGCCCTACTTTGGCATTTAAAGATATGGCCTTGTCTATTTTGCCTTATTTGATGACCATATCAGCAAAATGCGAGGCATCAGGTAAGGAATTGGTTATCCTAACTGCTACCAGCGGCGACACAGGCAAGGCAGCCCTAGAAGCTTTTTGCAATGTAAAGGGCATATCCATAATAGTTTTTTATCCCGAAAAAGGAGTTTCTAATTTGCAAAAAAGGCAAATGATAACCCAAGAGGGAGATAACACCTATGTTTTTGGAGTTAAAGGAAATTTTGATGATGCCCAAACAGGAGTAAAAAAGCTTTTTTCTGATCCTAATTTAGCACAAGATTTAGCTAAAGATAACAAGATGTTCTCTTCTGCTAACTCTATTAATATAGGCAGGCTATTACCGCAGATTGTTTACTATTTTTATGCTTATGGTCAGTTAGTTAAAGAAAAGAATCTGCAAATAGGAGAAAAAATTAACTTTGTAGTACCAACCGGAAACTTTGGTAATATTTTGGCAGGGTACTATGCTAAAAAAATGGGATTGCCCATAAATAAACTGATCTGTGCATCTAACGATAATAAGATTTTATATGATTTCTTTCAGACCGGAATTTATGATAAAAATCGAGAATTTTACTGCACCATGTCACCTTCCATGGATATTTTAATTTCCGGCAATTTGGAGCGGCTACTGTTCCATGCTACAGATTCAAATACAGTTAAAACCATGATGGATGCACTTGCAGATAAAGGGCGTTTTGAAACTCAAATATCTTTGCCGGATTTTTATGGGGTTTATACTACTGCGGAAGAGACAAAACAAGCTATTTTAAATGTAAGTCAAAGCGGTTATATAATGGATCCTCATACAGCCGTAGCTTATCACGCCGGACAACAATATATGATAGAAACAGGTGATACTACCCACCAAGTAGTGATCTCTACAGCCAGCCCCTTTAAATTTGCAGAAGATGTTCTTGAAAGTTTAAATATAAATATGAAGAGCGATAGTATTGATCACATCAAAGCCTTGTCTAAAATAAGCGGATTACCGATACCAAATTCTATTGTTGAGCTAACTAATAAAAAAGTGCATCATACAAAAGTTTGTGATATAAAAAACATGGAAGAAGAAGTGAGAAGCTGTATTCAACTCTTGAAATACCGGATTGACCGACAAGACAGTGTTTCAACGGATTGAATACAGCTTCTTAGACGAGTACTCCCATTTCTTGCAGTTTTTTAGTAGTCAGTCTATAATTATAATGAAGCATTTCTTACACTATAGCACCTCCACTTCGCACTAACGTGCTTCGTGTCGGTGAAGGGGGCGCAATTTCCGTTTGCGACTTCTTAAACTTAAACGATGGAACGAAAATAGGTGAATAAAAATAATAAAATGAATACAAACGAGAGACATTCAATATTACAAGTTCCCTTTAATGGATTAACCATGGATGATACTTTGCAAGTTCTGCTGAATTTCATTAAAACAGATGTCAACCATTTGGTAGTTACACCTAATCCAGAAGCTGTAATGCTTGCCCAACGAGATAAAACCTTTTTACAAGTCCTCCAAAGTGCAGATTTAGTTTTGCCCGATGGTATCGGAATTTTATTAGCAGCAAGGTGGTTAAAGCTTAATATCCCTTGCCGAGTACCGGGCTGTGATATCACCATGGCTCTTCTTGATGCTGCAAAAGGACACAGTTGTTATCTTTTAGGAGCTGCTCCGGGAATAGCAGAAATGGCTCGTCGTAATTTGCAAAATAAAAATATAATAGTTTTAGGTGCTAAAGATGGATATTTTGACGAAGATATGGGAATAACAATCATGAATGAAATAAAAGAGCTTAAACCCGATATTCTTATAGTGGGAATGGGGATGCCTAAGCAAGAAATATGGGCTTTAAAGCATTTGCATACATTACCTTGCAAAATAACTTTATGCGTTGGTGGCAGTATAGATATTATGGCCGGTAATATCAAAAGAGCACCAAAAATTATGCGTCGCTTGGGTTTAGAATGGTTATTTCGTCTTATTACTCAACCAAGCAGGGCTAAAAGAATGCCGGATCTACCGAAATTTGTTTTTAAGGTAATGAAGGTGTCGAAACATATGTTCACATAACCAAAGCCTATGCACCAATATATGCAAATGTAACAAAGATGTAACATTCGATTTGTTAACTTACCCCATAGAATAGAAAGCGCATATCGTGTATTATAACTATACTAAGTTTTTTGATTTAGTTTCATAAAGAGTAAGAATTTAGGGAGGCTAAACTTTATGGCTGGATTGAGATTAAGTAATATTGTGAAAAGATACTCCAATGGACTTACTGCGGTATCTGATTTTAATTTGGATATAGAAGATAAGGAATTTATCATCTTCGTAGGTCCGTCAGGTTGTGGTAAGTCTACAACATTGCGCATGATTGCAGGTTTGGAAGAAATCTCCGAGGGCGAACTATACATAGGAGATCGTTTAATGAACGATGTAGCCCCTAAAGACAGAGATATAGCTATGGTATTCCAAAACTACGCCCTTTATCCTCACATGACAGTGTACGATAACATGGCGTTTGGTCTTAAACTGCGTAAAACGCCTAAAGCCGAAATAGAAAAACGGGTTAATGAGGCTGCAAAAATTCTTGCTATTGAAAATTTGTTGGATCGTAGACCTAAAGCATTGTCCGGCGGCCAACGTCAACGTGTAGCCATGGGTCGTGCTATTGTTCGTGAACCTCAAGTTTTCTTGATGGACGAACCACTTTCTAACTTGGATGCTAAGTTGCGTGTTCAAATGCGTACAGAAATTACCAAGTTGCATCAACGTTTGCAAACAACTTTCGTTTACGTTACCCATGACCAAACAGAAGCTATGACTTTGGGTACCCGCATTGTTGTTATGAAAGATGGCGTAATTCAACAGGTAGATTCTCCTGTTAATCTTTATAACAAGCCCAATAATATGTTTGTAGCCGGTTTTATTGGTTCTCCTCAAATGAATTTGTTAGAAGCTACCATCAAAAAAGATGGTAATGATGTATTTGTTGTTATTGGAGAATATAATATTAAGCTTAATGAACAAAAAGCTAAACCGGTAGAAGATGGCGGCTATATTGGTAAGAGTGTTATGGTAGGTATTCGCCCGGAAGATTTGCATGATGAAGAATCTTTCATTTCTACTTCTGTAGGTGGTAGCACTGTGGATGCTGATGTAGAGGTTACTGAGCTTTTAGGTGCTGAAGTATTTCTATATCTTACTTTAGCTGGACAACCGGTTACTGCAAGAGTTAACCCAAGAAGCACTGCTAAAACCGGCGATCGTATAAAGATGGCATTTGATCTTAATAAAATCCATGTATTTGATAAAGATACCGAAAAAGTTATTACAAATTAATTTTACACTATAGCAGTTTAGTTTATATTGGGAAATTTAGCGTTTATGCGTAAATTTCCCAATCTTATCAAACTGCGCGGTAGTTAAGGAGCAGCAGAAGAACTATGCGTTACTCTTATACTGGTAAAAATATACCAATAACTGATGATTTTAAAGATAGAGTAGAAAAAAAAGTAAGCCGTATCAATAAACTGATTCCTGATGATGGCGAAGTTTATGTAACAGCCAGTAAAATACGGCATCAACATAAATTAGAAGTTAGTGTACCTTTGCACAAGCGTATGTTAAGAGCAGAAGTTATGGACAATGATTTAAATTCGTGCATAGATACTGTTGTAGATGTTTTAGAAAAACAGGCTATCAAATATAAAGGACGTTTAAGAGAGCGATCCAGGCGCAATGTAGCTACCGGGGATGAGCTGTCCTATATACAAGAAAGTACTGTGCCGGAAAACACTCCGGATGTTGTTATCCATAGAACCAAACGCTTTGACCTTAAACCGATGGATGCAATTGATGCTGTTATGGAAATGGAGCTTTTAGGACATTCTTTCTTCGTGTTCCGTAGTGCTGCAACTGATGAAGTTAACGTGGTATATAAGCGGAAAGACGATGAATATGGATTGATAGAGCCGGAATAAGATAAAACTTCCCCCCATATGGGGGGATTTTGACGTAAACAGAATTAATTAAACAGAATTAGTTAGTTTAGTGAGGGTACAATGAATTTTATTTTAGCCACAAGTAACCCCCGTAAGGTAGAAGAATTGCAAGCTATTTTAGGAACAAAACATAATGTGAGTACCTTGGCAGACATTGGGTTTGACAATGAAATAATAGAAGATAAAGCAACTTTTGCCGAAAATGCATCTATTAAAGTCAAGGCAATTCAATTTAGAAGGAAGTATTTCTTTTGAACCTGCCGGCAATAATGGTTTTGGATATGATCCAATATTCTTTATACCAAAACTAGGATGTACGCTTGCTCAGTTAAGCAGAGAAGAAAAAATTTGTATCAGCCACAGGTCACAAGCTTTAAAGAACATGCTAAATTTGCTTGTTTCAGCAATTTGATATAAGCAATTCTGATTGACATTAAGAAGCTGTATTCAACTCTTGAGATACCGGATTGGCGATGGCGATTTTTCGCCGGTTCAAGGAAATTACGACACCGCGTACCCAAAGGTACGCTAGGAGAAATTGACGCAGAAATGCGGAAAATTGACCGCCAAGACAGTGTTTCAATGGGTTGAATACAGCTTCTAACACGTTTACATGTTGATGCAAGCGAAAATTGATATATATATGTGGGATGCGGGAGTTGATTTCGTGAAAGACATTAATATACTGGTAATTAGTGATACACATGGAAATACGAACCCTATCAGACAACTGCTGGCTAATTACCAAGGCATAGTCTCTGCCGTGGTTCATTTAGGAGATTATACTCGGGATATGTCTTGCTTTGCTATTTCTGATAAAGATAAAGACATGTATCATATTGTAATAGGTAATAACGACCCTCTTATAGATATATATGACGAGAGGGTTATTACTGTTGGAGGCATAAGAATGTTTATCACACATGGTCATAGATACAATGTAAAGTCTAGCCCGGATAAGCTTATATATCGGGCACAAGAATTAAATGTACACGCTTGTTTGTTTGGACACACTCATAAGCCTGTTTTATTTACAGAAAAGAACATAGTTTTTCTTAATCCCGGAAGCCCTACTTATCCATACCCGGAAACAAACAGAGGCTATGGTTTACTTCGCATTTCTGAAGACGGAAACTTAACCGGTAAGCTTGTTACATACAAGGAGAGATCATGTCCGGGTCTGTAATGTGGAATCTCCTTAAAACCGATGCTAATTTAGAGTTGATGTCCCAAGTTTTAAATATTAGGGAAGCAACAGCAGCAGTAATGGCCAATAGGGAGATCCGCAGTAAAAAAGCCGCACATGCTTATATGCGGCCGGATATTGTTAAATGGACGGATGTACTTGATCCTCAACAAGGTATGAAGGATGCACAGCAAGCTTTTGATCGTATTTCCGCAGGAATTAAGCAAAAAGAGCGGATTGTTATTTATGGGGACTATGACGCAGATGGAGTAATGTCAACTGTAATTCTTTGCAAAGCTCTTAGGATGTGTGGAGCTGATGTAAATTTCTACATACCTCATCGGGAAGAAGAAGGATATGGTCTTAACTTAAATGCAGTACGGGCAATGAAAAGCGAGTACTATGATCTTATAATTACCTGCGACAATGGAATATCTGCACTAGCTGAAACAGACGAAGCGCGGTCATTGGGCATGGATGTAATTGTCATAGACCATCATGAACCCGGTTTTGTAGACGTTGATCAACAACGTAAAGATGTATTGCCTAACGCCCTAGCGATAATAGATCCCAAGCAAGCAGCGTGCCCATATCCATTTAAAGAAATGTGTGCCGCCGGAATCTCTTTCAAGCTAATGGAAGCATTTTATCGGTATATAGGTTGCGATTTTTCTCCTATTCATGATGAGCTTTTAGTTTTAGCTGCCATTGCCAGTGTATGCGATATTGTAGACCTGATAGGAGAAAACAGGTCACTGGTAAAAAGAGGGTTTGATATTCTTAATGCTAATAAGCGTATTAACGACGGCCTTGGACAACTGTTAACACTTAAAGGATATATGGAAAAGCCTATTGATACCTTTACATTAGGTTTTGTAGTAGGCCCTTGCATAAATGCTTCCGGTAGGCTGGACAGTGCTGAAATGTCCGTAAGATTGTTTTTATCTCATGATACAAATGAACAGTTAGCAATTGCCCGTATTTTATCAGACCTTAATGAAGAGCGGAAAACCTTAACGAAACAATGTGTTGACCGTGCGTTAAAAAATACAAAAAATGCTCAGGAAAATGTATTGGTTTTAGTAGATATTGAAACTCATGAAAGCATAGCAGGCATAGTAGCAGGGCGTGTAAAAGAGACGTTGTATAAACCAACTATTGTACTGACTCGTGGTACAGAGACAGGAATATTAAAAGGGTCAGGCCGTTCTGTTGAAGGATATAATCTTTTTGAGGCATTGTATGCTAATCGTGAATTATATCAACGTTTTGGTGGACATGCTATGGCCGCAGGTTTATCTTTGCCGGAAGAAAATGTAGACGAATTGCGAAAGAGGCTTAATGCCGGATTTAATTCGGAAGCATCAGCTCTTCAACGAGTAATGCATATTGATATGGAGTTAAAAGCCGAGGACATAACGCTAATTTTAGCACAAGAGTTAGCTTGTTTGGCTCCTTATGGCAAAGGCAATCATGAACCCTTATTTTTAACCCGTAGCCTTCCCTTAACAGCATTAAGAATAATATCAGAAAAAAACACCTTGATTTTTACTTTTGGCTTATCAAAGGGCTTCTTAAAGGGCATCGCTTTTGGTTTAAATGAAATGTTTTTGGAAAAGGTAGAAAACCATTATGAAGGTGAAGATTATCGCCGCATAGTGTCCGGTCAGATTTCTGAAATTAGTAAGCCCTTTATTTTTGATGTGGTTCATAGCGTAGAGACAAATACCTACAATGGTAAAACTACAGTACAAATACGAATTAAAGATTTTAAATTTGATACAGCTTTTCAGGGTTGAAAAATATTCGATTTTTATGCGGCGTAAAGCCGCTTTTTTTGTTGAATTATCGGGAAATGGGTGGCCCCCCCAACCAGTGACAAAGCGAGACCGGTTGGGGGGGGGGCCTGTTGCGTCAAAAAACGCGACTATTCTGAGTTTTTATAATCTGAATGCCTATGAACCGATGCCAAAATTTGAATTACTAAATTCAAGTCTTTAGCGGGTATACTCCTGCATATTACAAATATTTTATTGAGCTTAATCTGGTATTCTGACGAAGCCTCATCTATAGATTTATGCATAAGTTCATCCAGCGTGATGTCAAAAATTTCTGCAATTTTAAACAAAGTACATGCTGACGCCCCTCTTGCTCCTGTTTCAACTGAGCGTAAAGCCGATTCAGAA
>WQVX01000030.1 GCA_009785615.1 Defluviitaleaceae bacterium
AAGGCAGAGCGAGGATAAGATTATACGGCAAGCATATCAGCGTAGGCAAGATGAGATTTTTTACTTTAATAAGAGCATGGCAGAGCGTGATGAGTACAAGCAAAGAGCTGAGCAAGAAAAGAGCAGAGCTGAGCAAGCAGAGAGCAAAGTAGAGCAAGCAGAGAGCAGAGCTAAGCAATCAGACGCCGAAATCAAAAACCTACGCAGAGAAATAGAAATACTCCAAGCTCAATTAGCAAACAGATAATTTTTTTTATAACGAAAACCCCCGATCAATAGGGCGTTGCAAGCCTTTTTGTCGGGGGTTTTCTATGAAAATATTGCAATAACAAGAACAAAAACAAAGCACTAAAAACATAAAATTTTTAATGCAAAAAATATGCAAAAATATATGGAAAAAACACTTGAAAGATCCTGTTGAAGATGGTAGACTGTAGTCGAAGTGACTGATCAATAGATGTTAGAAATTTTTATTTAAGAAAATTGAACTAAGCAAGACCCTAAGCTTTATACTTGAAAGCAACGTCCGCAATTCCTCCTGGCAGAAGAACTGCGGCGACTATGGTGGTAGACACACTATCACCCATAGACACAAGCTTAGCTTGCCGCTGCAAAGCATAGTGTACTACAAGCTTACCTGTTTTTCAATAGACATTTAACGGACATAATGCAATGCCTGTTATAAGATGTCTTTATGGTAAATTTTGTTTAATTGTACTGCTATGCTTTACAGGTGTAAGCTAACCTTTTGTGTGTGGGTGATGCGGCATGGAGAACGGCCGTTGTCACCTGCACTTTTTTTATTTTTTTATGCAGTTCTCCTTTTCTTTAAATCTTTTCGTCTTGAGCCTGCTATGTAACATGAGTGGAAAAAGCAGTAAGCAAAAATGTAGTAAGCATTTATTAATTTTCAGGCACATGGGTAGGTATTACAGCAACACGGTAACATAGCACACGGTACCAAATGAAAAGGTTGTGTAACCCCCAAAACGCATAACCTTTCATAAGAACCAAAAACCTTTCTCAAAAAATGTAAGAAAAATGCAAGAAAAATTTCTTCTCCGTTCTCCGCTCAACTGACTTGCCCAAACAGACGAGTGGAGCATAGACACTAACTAACACTAACATTAGCAGCAAATCAGCAGGCTCAAGGCTGAAAGGGTTCAAATAAAAAAAGCTGACACGCTATGAACATAGGTGCAGCTTATCATATCTACCGTTTATTAATTACATAAACCAACTCGTCCCCAATCTGCTTTTTAGCAGCAATAGATAAAGATCCTCCCAATACATCTTCAAATGCGGCGGCATAAAAGGATTTCATACCTTTTTCTTTGCCTGTTAAAGATTTTGTAGGATAGGTTATTACAAGATATTGTGTATCTATTTTTCTAATAAGTTGAGCACTCCGATTTTTTGATTGACGATCTATTAAAGGAAGCACCTTAAATAAAAAGGTAACATCAGCAGAAGTATTTGGAATCTCTGCTATAATATCCACGCATCGAGCCAAAGAAGGCATTCCTACAGTAGAAAAATATCGGTTGTTTAGCTCTGCTATGCGTTCGTCTATGTCTAAAGCATGGTATTTGATATCACCTTTTTGTGGAAAGTAAGACAAGGTAAGCGGATTAAAACCACATCCTATATCAACTATACTTTTTACTTCACCAACGATATCAAATATATAATCGTAAAACATAGATAAGTACTGCATTCTCTCTCTTGTAGAGGCATGTAAATGAAGCACTTGATTCAAAATTTCTTGCCGTTCTGTTTCTTGTCGTTCGATAGTAAAACTATCCATTAGTTTATTAGCTTTTTTATAAGTGTCGGCAGATATATATGCCCCATACATAGCATGTAAAATATTTTTTACTGCCTTAATCCGATTTTTATTATTAGAATACTTCTTGTACTCTTCTTCGCAAATGCGTAACACCATCGGTTTGTATAGTGTTGCGTATTTTTTTGAAGTCAGGATTTCTTCGCATATGTTTACTGCCTCATACAACGACATATAAAACTCTCCATTTAGACAGGCTCTTAGTCTATTTTTATAAGTATATGCATTCAAGCTTTTCCTAGATCTTTTCATTTTAAAACATCCCTGTCAAAGGGTGCTATAGACAAGGATGTTTTAAAAATTTCGCAGGTTCTGAAATTAAGTAGTTTTTAAAATGGTATAAGAATCAATTGCCGTAATAGTATTATCAGAATTAAGTTGATAGGTGGTGATGGAAAAGCTATTGTCAGTTATGTTTGCAACAGAAAAATTGGGAAGGTAGGCTTGGTTACGATTGGCTGTGAAAAAACGCGGTTGCCTACCGGCAAGTGAATAAAATCGGTTTCCTGTAGAAGAGTTAAACGTAAAATACACTGTGCCTATTGGGTCAAGGACAGTATTGTGCAATAACCCTGTTGGGTCATGCCTAAAGTCGCCGCCTTCATCAAGCCAAATTTGATTTGTTCTTGGTTCATTTCCAACCATATGAAATGTGCGATTATAAACGTGACAGTGTCCGTTAAGCACTATATCAATTCCAAGAGAGTCAAATACCGGAATCCAATAATTGCGAATGGCAACTTTGGGAGCATAATGCTGCGCTCTAAATTCTGTATATGGCCCATGATGGAACATTACAACTCTCCAGGTTGCATCCAAATTGCTATTGATTGTTGATTGCAAAAAGCCTCTGTGGGCTTCTATATCAGTAGTATTTGAGTTTAAAACAATAAACAATGCACTGCCATATCTAAACCAATAGTTCATTTGTGTTGCGCCGGTACCAAAAGGGGTCACATTAGGAAGGTTAAAATGATTTGGAAAAAAACGAACATTAGAATCATGATTACCTACAGTAGGTGCAAAAGGAAGGCGTGAAAGTTGGTGCGGGCTAAATAATCCATCAAATGCGCTAACACTGCCCCCTTGATGAACCTGGTCGCCGGCACTTAAAATCATTCCTGCATTCGGAAAATGAGCACTTGCCATATTCATAGTCCTTACCCAAGCTAAAGTATCTTGTGAAACACCACCCGCGCCTATTTGAATATCTCCCACTATAAAAAAGCTAAAATCGTTGGGATCTAAAGTCCTAAAAGTATAAACGGGGGATTGAAAACCGTTAGCACCAAGCAACATATATTCATAAATTGTTGAAGGGGTTAACCCATGGATAGTTGCCCTATGAATAAATTGACCGCTACGAGCATCAGTAGTAGAGTTTTCCGCTTGAACAATCTCGTATGTATTTGAGCCTTGTACGCGGAAAGCAATCCAGCTACCGGGTTGGTCAGTATACCAAGTAAACCTCCTTTGGCTTTCGTTACTACCCGGTGTAAGCACCAAATTTTGATAATTTAGAAGTCCGCCAAATGGCACTTCTGAAGAATTTGTATTTGCATGTGCTGTTGTGTAAGTCATAGTTAACACAAACAAAAATGCTAAAATTTGCTTTAAAAAATAATTTTTTGTTATCATTTTATGATCCTTTCTAAATACAGCTTCTGAATTAGGTTAGCACAAGTCTTACGTACATTCTATGATCGAACTTGTTTCTAGTCAATTCTTTTTATAGCGGTTTCAGAAACCGTGCGGAATGAGTTCACTCATTTCCAAACGGTTTTTAGAAAGTGCTATATACCCAATGGCATAAAACCCCTCAAGCCATCCAAAGTGATAGATGATTTGAGGGGTTTTTTAAGAAGTTAGATTAATAAGTCGTTATTTTCGCAAAGCTTTTTCTATTACAGACCTAATGCATCTTCTACAGCTTCTATTATTGCGTAGCTGGTTACAGTGGCTCCGGATACTGTATCAACATTAGTGCTTTGAGTGTTGATTATTGCATTTACAACGCCTTCTTCTGCTGCGTTATAAATCATAATGGTTTCGTTATGCTCATCAAGTGTTATTGAAACAATATTGCCATTTTCTACAGTTACACTTACCCATATTTCACCGGCATATCCTTGTCCAACGCCCACAAATACACCATCTGTAAAGTTGCCTGATACACCTGCGGCCGGCCCACCTTGTTGCCCTTGGGCTTCTGCTGCAATCGTACGTGCTGTAAATCCTGTTGTTCCTCTAACAAAATCGGCGGCATTTACTCCGGCAATACGGCCAAAAACAATTATGTCAGATACAGCATTTCCGCCTAAGCGGTTGTCTCCATGTATGCCGCCTACAACTTCACCGGCAGCAAATAATCCTGTTATCTCGTTTCCGTCATAATTAATTACCGCAGTACTTTCATCAATACGCACACCACCCATTGTATGGTGAACCGCAGGGCCTGTTATTCCTGCATAAAAATATGGCCCCTCCAGTACATGCATAGATGCAGTGCGTCCAAAGTCTGTATCTTCCCCTGCCTCTACAAGTTCGTTGTAACGTGCAATAGTAGCTTCAAGCACACTGGGATCAATGCCAAGGGCTTCAGCCAATGCGCCGGGAGAATCGCCGCTTTCTATAATTCCAGCGTTAATATAACTTTGTATAACACCCAGGTTTGATCTTGTTCTGCTATCAAAAAGCAATAGACCAACATTACCTGTTTGTGCAAGAGTCGCTTCAGATAACACGTCTCTTGTACCAAGTTCATCAACAAAGCGTTCGCCTTCTTTATTTATCAAGATGGCACCATCACCACGCATCGCTTCAGTAAACATAATGCTTGTTTCCGGGTTAACTGTAGGATGTGTTTGAATTAGTTCCATATCAATAACTGACGCGCCTATTTCTCTTGCAATTTCTATACCGCTACCTGTTGCGCCTACATGATTAGTTGTGCCAAAGCCGTCCAAGGTTGAGTCATATCTAACCAACATTTCAGAGTTTGCGCCAAATCCTCCGGATGCAAGAATTATTGCAGTTGTTTCTATAGTGAGAGTTTCGCCTGCGCGTTCTACAACTACTCCTGCAATGGCTCCGGTTGAATCAACCAATAGCTCTGTTGCAGTAGTGTTAAGCATAATAGGTATACCTGCATTTAACAGAGAGTTATGAAGTGTTCTTACAACAGCAGGCCCTACAGCAGTACCATCAGCGGGGCCATGGAAACGTGCTGCACTTGCGCCACCACCGCGTCCGACTCTATAAAGCCCTGCACCCAAGTCGTTTAACCAATAAACAGCATCTGCTGATTCATCAGCCATAATCCTAACTAATTCAGGAATATTCAGATTGCCTCCACCCCTCATGGTATCTTCAAACATAAGGTCCGGGGTGTCAGAATCAGGATCCTGGAAGCTTGTCCCGGCAGCATTCATGCCACCTGTTGCAAGCAAGGTATTGCCGCCTACCATTGGCATTTGCTCTAGTACTACAACATTTTCAGCTCCTGCTTGATAAGCTGCCAGTGCGGCAGTCATACCTGCTCCGCCTGCTCCAATTACTACAATGTCTGCTCTTAATATATCATTAGTTAATTCTACTTCATCGTCAACTTCTGTAGTCTCAACCACCACCGGTGGGGGTGTTGTTGGTTCAACTACCGGTGCTTGGTTTCCTGTAGCACAACCAGCTAATAGTCCAAATGATAAAGCTCCCACTACAGCAAAACATGATAAAACATTCTTTTTCATTGTTTCCTCCTTCTTATTCGCTAAATTTCGACAAATACTCAATCAATATATTCCATAGTAACAATTTCGTCAAGTCTAACATACTTTGGAAATTTTCGACTGAGTCTTATCTTCCTGCTTTATTTTATCTCTTTAGTGTAGAAATTATCAAGAAATTAAGAAAAATTAAGAACAAAAAAAGTTGCAGCTATAAATGTGCAACTTTTTTCATACTAAATTACTCAAACAAGCTAATTTGATCTGTTTCCGGTATATCTTTAAGAACCTGATACTCTCTCAATAGCTCTAACACTGTCTTATTAACCTTAGTGCGTTGTTTAAAAGAATCGACTGTATCAAAAGAACCTTCTTCCCTTGCAGCTACTATAGTTTCGGCCACACTTTCCCCCAACCCTTGCACTGTACATAAAGGTGGAAGTATCCCCTTTTCTGTAGGTTTAAATCTCGAAGCCCCTGAAGTATATAAATCCAGAGGTGCAAATTTAATGCCTCTGCGATACATCTCCAGTACCAGCTCTAATATAGAAATGGTGTTTTTGTCTTTAGCACTTTCCGGTTTTGTTGCATCCTTATCAACTTCCAGCAGCCGCATATATTCAGCTTTAGCAACAGATTCATCTACGCACATCAAAGCATAATCAAAATCCAATACTTTAACAGAAAAAGCTGCCGCATAAAATGCTGCCGGATGATACAGCTTATAATATGCAATCCGCACTGTCATAAGCACATAAGCTACCGCATGAGCTTTTGGGAATAAATATTTTATTTTCCGGCAAGACTCCACATACCAGTCCGGGATGCCAACATCCAGCATTTGAGCAGCTTCCTCTTCGGTAATTCCTCTACCTTTACGTACAGATTCCATTATTTTAAAAGCTGCCTTTTTATCTACACCTTTATGAATTAGATGAACCATAATATCATCCCGACTGGGGATAATTTCTTTTAAAGTAGCCTTCTTACTGCGAATAAGTTCTTGCCCGTTGTTAGTCCATACATCTGTGCCATGAGAAAGACCCGATATCCGTACTAAATCTGAAAAATTTGAAGGATTAGTCTCAAGCAACATTTGGCGTACAAAGTTAGTGCCAAACTCCGGCAATCCAAGAGACCCTGTTTGAGTATCTCCCATATCTTGATCTCTCATGTACATTCCTTCTGCTGAAGTAAAAAGTGCCAGTGCATCTTTATCGTCTAAAGGAACAGTACGAGGATCAACCCCGGTAAAATCGTGAAGCATCCTAAGAATTGTTGGTACGTCGTGTCCAAGTATGTCTAACTTTAGCAAAGTACCTTCCATAGAGTGATAATCAAAGTGAGTGGTAATTACACCGGATTTACTTTGGTTGGCCGGATGCTGCACAGGACAAAATTCGTAAATACTATGGCCTTCCGGCACAACAATTAATCCGCCCGGATGTTGGCCTGTTGTGCGCTTGATGCCCGTACAGCCTGCCACTAAACGATTAATCTCTGCCTTACGCTTATTTTCGTTGTGAGATTCAAAATATTTTTTAACATATCCAAATGCTGTTTTTTCTGCAATAGTAGCAATGGTACCCGATTTAAATACCTGCCCTTTGCCAAATAGAGCCTCTGCATGTGCATGGGCTTGTTGTTGATAATCTCCGGAAAAATTTAAATCAATATCCGGCTCTTTATCCCCATCGAATCCTAAAAATGTTTCAAAAGGTATATCATGACCGTCTCTAAGTAACTTGTCTCCACACTTGGGGCAATCTTTATGAGGCAAATCAAAGCCTGATCCGCCGGAATAATCCGGGTCACTATCAAAGTAATGGCAACTAGTACAAAAATAATGCGGCGGCAATGGGTTAACCTCAGTTATACCTGTCATTGTAGCTACCAAAGATGATCCAACAGAACCTCGTGAGCCTACCAAATATCCATTTGCCTCAGACTCTGCAACCAGTTTTTGCGCGATAATATACATGCCGGCAAAGCCATTTTTAATAATAGATTCTAATTCTCTATCCATACGATCTGCAACCGGTTGAGGTAATGGATCACCATACAATGCAAAAACTCGCTCCATAGCCATTTTTTTCAGATCTTCTTCTGCATTATTTACAATGGGCGGAAATGTTCCCTTGGGGATAGGATCTAACTTTTCTATAGAATCGGCAATAGCTCTGGGGTTAGTAACTACAACTTCGTAAGCCTTTTCTTCTCCTAAATAAGAAAATTCTTCCAACATTTCATTAGTAGTGCGAAAATATAAGGGTGCCTGTTGGTCTGCTTCGTCAAATCCATCTCCTGACTGAATAATGCGGCGGTATACCTCATCTGTAGGATCCAAAAAGTGAGTATCACAGGTAGCTACAACAGGCTTATTTAGCTTTTCTCCCAATGCAACTATCCTGCGGTTAAACTCTTTTAAATCTTCAACAGAAGATGCAAAACCCTTTCTTAGCATATAGTGATTATTTCCTAATGGTTGAATTTCTAAATAATCATAGAAAGAGGCTATTTCTTCCAGTCGTTTATCTGACTTTTTTTTGCGTACACCACGAAACAACTTGCCGGCTTCACACCCGGTTCCAATAATCAGCCCTTCTCTGTGTTCTGAAAAAATGGATTTCCATAACCTCGGCCTTCTATAAAAGTAATCAATATGAGATATAGATATCAGTTTGTAAAGATTTTTAAGCCCTACTTGGTTTTTTGCAAAAATAACAGCGTGATGATAGTTAAGTTTCTTGTATACTTCCGGATTACCTTTATCCTCATCCGCTAATTTAGAATCGTCTACAAAGTAAGCTTCCATTCCATATAAAATTTTAATGTCAGTGCCACGAGCCGCAGCCGCCGCTTCCGGGAAAGCCTGTGCCACTCCATGGTCAGTAATTGCAATAGCAGGATGCCCCCATTCGACGGCTCTCTTTACGTAGGCGGTAGCAGAAGTTGTTGCGTCCAAAGATGACATGGTAGTATGTAAATGCAGTTCTACACGTTTTATCGGGGCATTATCGGGTCTTACTTCTGCTTTACGTCCCGGAGCAATGGTATCTCCCATCAAAACTAATTCTCCTGCATAAGTGTCATACTGGATTTTTCCGCGAACAGTAACAGCAGCTCCCTTTTTTACAGGAAGGTTCTCCTCTTGAGTAGTAAAAAGTTTAACGGATATTGCGTTATATTTGTCGGCATCATCGCGTCCATGCAAATCAAATGTGATTAAAATACGCCCGGATTTAAGCATACGGTTATCCAAGTTAAAAACTATTCCTTCTACGCAAATATCTTCTTCTGCCTTAAACTCTTCCGAAAGAAGGCGACGATCGGTTGGAATAGTCTTGTTTACCTTGATTTTACGAAAACGGCGAGAGGCGGAAGATTGATTATCCATATTTTGCCCATTACTTATTTGGCTTGTTTGTTCCAAAGAAGGATAAATAGACCCATCTACCTTTATATGAACATCTGATAAAAAAGGAAAATGAAAGCGTAGCTCATGCCGGAGGGTGCGTAAAGACTCTTCTTGTACACCCTCCGGTAAAAATAGACACACATTCATAATTCGATTTTGTTGACTTACTGTAATACGGGTGACGGTTGCTTGTCCAAAATCGGTAGCTACCTTTGGCGAAAATTGAATTTTATGGAACACATGTGTCAACACTTCATTAGGCATATGAGCACTCCTTCATTAACTAAATTGTTGTAGTGTGGTTCTTATATGATAGAAGAAAAATGAAAGAGGGTCAAATGTATCATTTGCAAAAAAACAAAGAAAAAACCACCGACTTTAAATCGATGGTTTTTTCCTTGAAAGAGAAGGTATTTTAAGGGGGGGATTTTAGACAAAAACCTAGAACTAATTATCTAACTTTTTGTCCCGTGAAAAGATGGGGGAGTTTTCACGATTCTTATAATAACATAGATTTCGACATAAGTCTATCTGAATTTTCACATAAATTTCATAGTTTTTTTGTGCAATTTTCATATATATTTTAAAGCCGGTTTTTATTAACTGCCGTAATCTTGCAACAATTTAACCAATTGTTCTTCTGAATAGACAGGAATTCCTTTAGATAAACGCCGGCGTTCATCCATGGGAAGTGTATCAGTAGGGGTGCTTGTTCGTTCTTTTAAAGCTAAATTTTGATCACTTGCAGTATTATAAAAAACTGATACGAAGCCATAATCTGTACCCAGTATATACTTAGCAATTTTCAATATAGTATCTTCACTTATATAGTCTAAGTGTGGTAGAATGTTATACGAGTCATTTTCATTTAAATTAAAAGGTGGGATCGATGCCAAATCTTGGGAATAATACTCAATAGGGACTTCTTGTTGAGCTTCTTCTATTTGATTAACTATTGAATATATTACTACTGCAACACTTCCACTCATTATTAATAAAGATGCACATATTATAAATACCAAAGAGTGTCTAATCATAATTGTCAACACCTTTCCAGCGTTTTGTTCAACTATCAAATCATTTCTTAATCTAATCTGATGAACTATCACTTAAATTGTTGACAATTGTGAGAAATGATATACTAATTTATAATTTTTTATAACTATTGGAATAGTGTTTTTTATACGTTGCGTATCCAAATGTCTCGCTATATCTCCAACATATTGATGCGTTTCATAAAAAGCCGTAAGTCACTTCACATTTTGTTATAAAAAATTTAAAATTAGATAATAGAAATTTGGGCAATAATTAAAGTAAATGTTGTATTAAAAATAAAGAAGGCAGGGAATAACCATGACGAAAGAACGTCTGCGTATAATCATAGGAGAAAACATCAGAACTGAAAGAATAGCTCGCAACATTTCAATAGATGAATTGGCTGAGTTGCTTGAACTTACTTCCGGTTTTGTTGGTTTAATTGAGCGGGGCCAACGTGGTACTACACCAAACACTTTATTTAAGCTTGCAGATGTCTTTGGCACATCTATAGATAGTTTTTTCTATCGAGAAAATAGCTCATCTCTATCTTTTGCTGAAGAATCTGAAAATGGAAAAAAAGTTAAACGCAAAAAATTAAAAAGCCTTATCTCAGACTTCTCCGAAGAAGAGATAGACTTTGTTATCAGAGTAGTTAAGGGTGTACGTCAAATGAATCGTGTTAGGATTGAAGATGACAACGACGATCTTGTTGGAGCACCTGAAGATGATGATTCTGATTTCTAATTTGAAAAGAATCGACTCTTTATTTTTGCCTGATCAAGAGCAATTGCTATTGCGAAAAAGAAAACTATACTACCCACTCCTTGAATTGATAAACCGGTTAAAGCTGCAATAGCTGTATTATTATCAAAAAGTATCCAATTTGCGCCAAAGTATAATACTGTGTTTATAATAGCCCCTATAATAGGGGCTATTATATTGCGCTTTGTACCCAAAATACGATTTGACTTGCTTGTAAAGCATAGTGTCATAATTGGCTTAATTACAATGGTGAAGGGCAACCATACAGGAGCAAACACAAGATTAAATAATCCGGCTCCAATAGCCGCAACTGCTATTGCATAAGGAAATGGCAACAACGTTGCTGCAATAAAAATTAATGCATCTCCAAAATGAATGACCCCTCCCATTCCATTAGGAATATGTATTGAAATAACAATGAATATTAAGGCCGCAAACAATGCTGACAAAGCTATTTTTTTATTTTTCATAAACTACTTCCTTAACTAATTTGAATTCGATATTAAAGAGTGTATTAAAAAATTTCTGCTGAAGCAAGCAGTAGTATATCGCATTTCCGCTTACTATTCAATAAATCTGTATGTAATTCTCACGACAAATGTATGGAAAAATGATATAATCCATAAATATGTAGATGTGTCATTTGAAGGGTAAGCCAGCATTGTCTAATTATACAAACAATTTATTTTAAGGAGGAAATATGCGTAAATTACTAAATATTTTATTGATAGCATTGTTTTTATTGACAAGTTGCACTTCTAATACTGTTAATACTACTGCAAATAATGAGGGCTATGTTCCTATAACAATTGCAGTCATGTCAGCTTTAGACTCCATTCCGGTTTTTATTGCAGAAGAAAAAGGTTTTTTTGAGGCGGAAGGGATCAATGTCACTCTTGAACGCTTTACATCCGGGGCAGACCGTGATGCCGCATTTACAGCTTCAACTGATATGGATGGAATTTTAATAGATGCTGTTGCATTGGCTATGTACATGGAAGGCGGTATAGATATGGTATCTATATCAAGCACCATAGGACATGCATATATCATAGGTAATCAAGGAGTATATACCCCGGAAGATTTATATGGACGTACAGTACTTATTGCTTTTAATACCGCTATGGACTATATCTTACATTCCGCATTAAGAGAAGTAAGAATATCATCATATGATATACAAACTCAGTCAGTGCCAAGCCTTCCTACCCGTATGGAATTGCTGTTAAACGGTCAAGCAGATGCTGCTGTTTTACCTGAGCCGCTAGCAACAGTTGCACGGGAGGCAGGGCTTAACACCATAGCAACTACTTATCAACTTGGAATCAATCCTTTTATGTTGGCATTTCGACGGTCATCTGCAGAAGAAAAAACTGCTGAACTTCAAGCTGTACTAAGAGGGCTTAATAATGCTGTAGATTTTTTGAATACTTTTGACTCTCCCAGAGAAGAAGGACTTATAGATTTAATAGTAGACATTGTAGGATTTCCGGATCATGTGCGAAACATGACAGAACTGCCGGAATTTCCTCACTTTAAGCCACCACTGTACTTTCATATAGATGATGTATTCGACTTTGCCCGAGACCGCAACCTGCTTACAAGTGAACTGTCTGCACAAGATGTTATATTTGATCCCTTTAACACTAGCCCAATTAGCTAACCTATGCTTACCATTGAAAATTTAAATCTATCTTATGGCAATTTTCAAGCACTGATAAATGTCAATTTAACTTTGCACTCAGGTGATATCTATGCAATTATAGGCCCTAGTGGATGTGGAAAATCCAGTCTACTTAATATTTTAGCGGGTAATGTAAATAATTATAGTGGTACAGTACTTTTGGATAGGCAAAAGATAAGCTATCGCAAAAAAAATATAGGATTGATAGCTCAAGATTATGGGTTGTTGCCATGGAAAACTGTTCATGGCAATATAATTTTGCCACTTAAAATAAAAAAACTAAATATATCGGATTTCAAGGATAAAATCGGCTACATAAAAGAACGCTTGCAACTTACAGGTCTTGAAAACCGTTATCCAAATCAATTAAGCGGCGGACAAAAACAGCGTGTAGCAATAGCCAAAACATTTATCATGGAGCTTGATCTTCTTTTAATGGATGAATCCTTTTCTGCATTGGATGCCATAACCCGTGAGCAAACTCAAGAATTGTTTTTAGATGTCCGGAATGAAAAAAAGCCCATTACCCTTTTTGTAACCCATAGCATAGATGAGGCTGTATTTTTGGGTAAAAAAATAGTGATTTTAAGTGGAGTTCCGGGATCTATAACCGCTATCATAGATAATCCTACTTATGGCAAGTCTGATTCACGCAAGACCACCGAATTTTTAGATATATGCACCGGTATACGGGATTTAATTAAAAAGGAATGGGGTACTTACTAATTTCTAAGTTAAAAAGTTTTATATTGGGACCGGCTTTAGTAGGCATTATCTGGTACTTTGCATATTGGATTATAGATCGCAACGTAATGCCTAATCCATTTTTGGTGTTAAGTGCATTGCCTGATTTGCTTGAACATAATGTGATATCGCATTTAGCGCATAGTTTATATCGTATTTTTTTAGCACTTTCTCTATCTATGATTATAGGATTGATAGTGGGGCTTGCTGCGGCAGACAAAAATTTATCAAAAATTTTAACACCCTTCATTTATTTTACCTACCCTATTCCAAGGGTTGCATTATTACCGGTTGTTATGTTGGTGTTTGGCTTGAGGGATGTATCTAAGATAATAATGATAACATTGATAGTTGTATACCCTATCATTATTGTGGTACGCGACAGTGTGAAAGATATTCCAAAAGAAACTTACAGCTCTTTAATCTGTTTGGGAGCCTCAAAATTTCAGATGTTTCTTTTTGTCACTTTGCCTTGGGCAGTATCGGGCATTTTAAGCACATTGCGCATATCGTTGGGAACAGCCGTAGCGATATTATTTTTTACTGAAGCATATGGAACAAGATATGGTATGGGATTTTTTATACTGGATATGTGGCAAAGGATTAATTATGTACTTATGTTTGCAGGAATTGTAGTGCTTAGCATGACAGGCTTTATATTATTTGTGTTTATAGATGTGCTGGAAGAAGTGCTATTGAGATGGAAAAAATAATAGAATGATAATAATATTATGATATACTTACACTAGGAGGTGCTTTCATATGAATGAAGTTTTAAAAGCCATTAAAGACAGGTATTCTTGCCGCGATTTTACAGGCAACCCAATAACAAAAGAGCAGATGGAGACTTTAGTAGAAGCTGCTTTAGCTGCGCCAAGTGCCATTAACAAACAACCATGGAATATAATCATGTGTACAGACAAGGCACTGATTGACGAGCTTAATGATGCAGGCATGGAAATTATATCTGCCGATGAGGACAAAAGTACTTATAATCGGATAATGGAACGGGGAGGCAAAATGTTTTACAATGCCCCCGGTATGCTGGTAGCCCTTTCTGATGACTCTAGGTGGGCTACTATGGATTGTGGCATTTTGATAGAAAATGTAGCTTTAGCTGCCCAGTCTTTAGGTCTTGGTAATGTTATTTGCGCAATGATGGGAATTCCTCTTAATGGCCCAAAAGGTGATGAGTTTAAAAAACGTCTTAAATTTCCGGAGGGCTATCAATTTTGTATCGCAATTTTAGTTGGAGAAGCTAAAAGCGGCAAAGAGCCTCATGAATTAGATAAAAATAAAGTTATCTATGTTTAAAATTATGTTTTAAATTTTTTGTACATTTTAAGAAAACTTAAATGTGGCAGTTACAAAACCACAAAAAAATGAAGAGTGTCTATCTGTAAATAGGGTAGGCACTTTTTTATGACGTTTCCATACATTACCACTTTTATACAATGGGTATTTGGCTAAAAATAAAACTTGTGACGGTTCATATGTCAAATGCGTTAAATTATAAAATAATGCAAAAATATTCCACTAAAAACCAAAGTCTGCTGGTAACAACTTATTTGACTTGATAATACAAGTCAGTTATAATTTACGAAAATGCAGAAACATCATATGAATTTTTTGTGTGTTTTTAGCATATGGAAGGAGATATTTAACATGGTAAAGAGAGTTTTGTCTTTAGTTATGGTTGTTGTAATGGCATCTATTGTTCTCAGTGGCTGTGGCGACACAGGAGGCAGTAGTGGTGGTGGAGACGCTGGTTTTATAGGAATTTCTATGCCAACACAATCATCCCCGCGCTGGATTGCTGACGGTGCTAACTTAGTAGCACAGTTAGAAGGCTTAGGTTTCAGAACCATATTACAGTATGGTGAAGATGTAGTGGCAGATCAGATTTCTCAAATTGAAGGTATGATCGTTCAAGGCGTAGATGTTCTTGTTATTGCTGCTATTGATGGTTCTGCACTTGGCCCGGTTCTTGCCCAAGCTGCAAATGATGGTATTACAGTTATTGCTTATGATCGCCTAATAATGGATTCTCCGAATGTAAGCTACTATACAACCTTTGATAACTTTGCAGTAGGTGCTATGCAGGCAAACTCATTATTAATTGGTTTAGGCATACATGATGGAGCAACAGGGCCATTTAATATTGAATTATTTGGTGGCTCCCCTGACGATAATAACGCTTTCTTTTTCTATAACGGAGCTATGAGCGTGCTTCAACCACTTATTAATAATGGAACACTTGTTGTTAGAAGTGGTCAAATGGGCATGGATGTAGTAGGTACTTTGGGTTGGGCGGCCGAAAGAGCACAAAGCCGTATGGAAGATCTGCTGGCAGCTCACTATGCAGATGCTCGTGTAGATGCAGTGCTTTCACCTTATGATGGCTTGAGCCTTGGTATTATCTCAGCCCTTCGTGGTGTTGGATATGGTACTCCCGGGCAACCTTGGCCTGTAGTTTCCGGGCAGGATGCAACAGAGCCTTCTGTACAATCAATTATTAATGGAGAGCAATTTGCTACTGTATTTAAAGACACCAGAGATTTGGCGGCTGCAACAGTGCGTATGATCCAAGCTATTATGGCCGGTGAAACTGTTCCTGTTAACAATACCACCGAATATCATAATAATGTTATGTATGTACCCTCGTATCTATTGGATATTGTGCATGTAGATATCAACAACTGGTATGAAGCTCTAATCTTAACGGGCTATTATACTGCCGGCATGTTCAATGTTCCATAATAAAATTCAGTAGTATTAAGCCACGGCAGCGAGGGAATTTATCAAATTCCCTTGTATTGTCGTGGCTTAATGCATTAAAAGGATGTGGCACTTGTGGGTACTTTGGAAATGAAATCAATTACAAAGCGTTTTGATAGGGTACTGGCATTAAACGGTGTTAATTTGACTGCGGCAGACGGTAAAATCCTTGCAGTAGTAGGGGAAAACGGAGCGGGAAAATCTACTTTAATGAAGATTTTAAGTGGTGTGTACCCTCACGGCGAATATGAAGGGGAAATATTCTATAAAGGCGAAGCCTGTCGGTTTAGAGATATCAAAGACAGCGAAAAACGCGGCATTGTTATCATTCACCAAGAGCTGGCTCTCATCCCTTACCTTTCAATATCTGAGAATATTTTTTTAGGTAACGAACAAGCTAAAAATGGTGTGATAAACTGGCATCTTACCTATCAAAAAACAGCAGAGCTTTTAGAGAAGGTTGGGCTTAAAGAAAATCCGCATACTCTGGTAGAAAATATAGGTGTCGGAAAGCAGCAGCTTGTAGAAATAGCTAAAGCCCTATCTAAAAGAGTAGAAGTGCTTGTGCTGGATGAGCCTACCGCTGCTTTAAACGATATTGAAAGTGAAAACTTGTTAACCCTGCTTTTAGAGTTAAAAAAAGAAGGCATAACTTCCATTTTGATATCTCATAAGCTAAACGAAGTATTAAAAATATCAGATCAAATTACTATATTGCGAGATGGAAAAACTGTTGAAAGTTTCCCCAATGAAAATGTAGACGAAAACCGCATTATACGTGGCATGGTAGGGCGGGATATCCTTGACCGCTTTCCGGCTCGTGATGTAGAGCAGGGTGAAGTCATGTTTGAAGTTAAAGACTGGACTGTATATCACCCGGAAATAGCTGATAAAAAAGTGATAGACAATATAAATTTTCATGTAAAAAAAGGGGAAGTTGTGGGTATAGCGGGTCTGATGGGTGCCGGACGTACAGAGCTTGCAATGAGCCTCTTTGGTGGAGCATATGGATCAAAAATAACAGGAACCATTATAAAAGATGGCAAAACTTTAATGCTAAAATCCATTTCTCAAGCAATAGAAAACGGCATTGCTTATTTGACTGAAGATAGAAAGCAATATGGTCTGTTATTGGACGAAACAATATGCAGAAATATATCACTTGCAAATTTGAAATCTCTTAACACAGGTCTTGCAGTGGATGAATTTAAGGAAAAAAGAGTAGCAGAAGATTATCGTGGCAAAGTGGACATAAGGTCAAGAGATGTGCAGCAACATGTGAAAAATCTTTCCGGGGGTAATCAACAAAAGGTTGTACTTAGCAAATGGCTGTTTGCTGATCCTGAGACATTAATTCTTGACGAACCTACCAGAGGCGTAGATGTTGGGGCAAAATATGAAATTTATTTGATAATAAATGAACTGGCAAAGCAAGGAAAATGTGTAATTGTCATTTCTTCTGAGTTGCCGGAAGTTATTGGTTTAAGTGATAGGATCTATGTAATGAACGAAGGCAAAATGGTTGGAGAATTGTCAAAAGAAGAAGCTACACAAGAAGCGATTATGGAATGCATCATGAACCATTAGGAGGGCTAAAATGAGCTATATTAAAGATAATTTAAGGCAATACGGTCTGATAGTTGCATTGGTCGTTATAGCCCTTTTTTTCCAAATCATGACGAATGGGGTTATTTTTAGACCGGCTAATATAACAAATTTGATACTGCAAAACAGTTATATTCTTGTATTGGCTATAGGGATGATGATGGTTATTATCTCCTTTGGCAGGGTTGATCTTTCTGTAGGAAGTATCGCTGCGTTGGCAGGTGCTATGAGCGGAATATTTATTGTGCGTATGGATTTACCTGTATGGCTGTCAATTATATTTGTTTTAGTTATAGGTGCAGCTTGTGGCGCATGGCATGGCTTTTGGATTGCTTATAGGAATATTCCATTCTTTGTTGTCACCTTGGCCGGTATGATGCTTTTTCGCGGGGTTGCCATGATTGTATTGGATGGTACTAATATTGGGCCTTTTCCGTCAAGCTTCCAGATGATGGCGGCCGGTTTTGTCCCGGATATTTTTGGCGGAACTTCTTTTAATATTATGGCTGTAGTTATTTGTGCAGCTATTGCTTTAGCTGTCATACTTTTGGAGTTTAGAAAACGTGCAATTTCTAGAAAAAATAAAGTGGATGCTATACCATTGCCTTTCTTTATTGCAAAAATTGTGCTTGTTGTTGCCACACTTGGATTATTTGCATACTGGTTTGGTGCATCAAACGGCATACCTAACATAATGGTGTTATTAGGAATATTGGCTGTTATATACAGTTATATAGCTAACAAAACAATAATGGGACGTCATCTTTATGCTGCCGGCGGCAATCCAAAGACTTCAGAACTTAGTGGTATTGATGTTAAAAAGGTTGTCTTTTGGGTGTATGTTAACATGGGCGTACTGGCGGCCTTGGCGGGTATGGTATTTACTGCCCGTTTAAATTTAGCTATGCCGCGAGCAGGTATGGGATTTGAACTGCAAGCAATTGCCGCTGCTTTCATTGGTGGGGCTTCTGCCACAGGCGGCTTTGGTAAAATAAGCGGGGCACTTGTAGGTGCTATGGTTGTTGGTATTATCAATAACGGCATGAGTATCCTTGGTGTTAGCGTAAATATGCAGCAAATTATCACAGGCTTGGTGCTTTTAGCCGCTGTTATTTTTGATGTATTTGCAAAGTCACGGGCAGAAAAGCCGCCCTCTTTAGAGTCAAGTGCTTTAAGTCAGGGGGAATAAGATGAGCATCATAAGAAATAACATCAGACAGTTTGGTATGATTATTGCATTAGTTGCTGTAGCCATTTTATTTCAAATTTTAACAAATGGAATATTCTTTAGGCCGGCTAATATTGCAAATTTGATAACGCAAAATGGTTATATTCTCATATTAGCTATAGGGATGATGCTGGTAATTATCACAGGTAGAATAGATTTGTCTGTAGGAAGTTTATTAGCTTTTGCAAGTGCGCTTTCCGGAGTATTGATCATAAATATGGGCTGGCCCTTATGGGTTGCTATTCCTGCTGTTTTGGCTATGGGTGGGCTTTCCGGGGCTTGGAACGGGTATTGGATTGCATACAAGAACATCCCCTTCTTTGTTGTTACTTTGGCCGGTATGCTGGTTTTTAGAGGTTTGACCATGCTTACATTGGAAGATGGTACTCTCACCCCGTTCCCGGACTTGTTTCATACTATGTCTGCGGGATTTATCCCCAATATATTAGGCAACACCGGGCCGGGAAGTTATAATATTACAGCCATTTTAATATGCTTAGCAGTATCTTTAATTCTTATTTATATGGAGTTTAGGAATCGAAAGGTTTCCATAGAATATGGTGCAGAGATACTGCCAATGCCTTTTTTAATAGCAAAACTTGTGCTACTTGTTGGTGCAATCAATTTGTTTGGATATTGGTTTGCAGCAGCAAGAGGAATGCCTAATATTTTGTTGCTTTTAGCTGCTTTGATAGTCATATATAGCTTTATCACCAATAAAACTGTAATGGGCAGGCATATTTATGCTACCGGAGGCAATCCTAAAGCAGCAGAACTTAGCGGCATTAAAGTAAAGAGAGTTGTCTTTTGGGTATATGTAAACATGGGTGTGTTAGCTGCTTTGGCCGGTATGGTATTTGCTGCACGATTAAATGCTGCTACGCCTAGGGCAGAGGCAGGGTTTGAGTTACAAGCAATTGCCGCCGCTTTTATTGGCGGAGCCTCTCCTATGGGTGGAATTGGTAAAATAACAGGAGCAATTATTGGTGCTATGCTTATGGGCGTACTTAATAATGGCCTGGGACACTTGGGAATAGGTGCAGATATCCAACTGGCTGTTACAGGATTGGTACTTTTGATTGCTGTTACTTTTGATGTTTACACTAAAACTAAGGTTTCCAAAACAGAGAAAACATAAATGAATGGCTTTGATCTCAGGAATTTTCCCTTGACTGGTTCACTGCAAGCCTGTATACTATGGTTAATTTTGAGAGTGAAAAGAATTGAATTATATAGATTTTACTGAAATCAATTTTATTGAAGTCAACGATAGAATCTTATGCCAAAGGTATAAGATTCATTTTTTAGGAAATGTATCAGCGGATAGGAGGAGTGAAGAACCATTGGATCAAAAAGTAATTTCAATTGAAGAAGGTTTAAAACGAGTGAGGAACAATAAGGTACTATATCTTCGTTTACTTAATAATTTTAATGGACATACTTTGCTAAATGATATTGTGCAAGCTACTGAAAATAATGATTTAGATGAAGTAGCTAATGCTGTCCATACACTAAAAGGCGTGTCTTCTAACCTTGCTATGAATTTATTAGCTGATGTGTTAGAACAGATGGAAGTAAAATTAAAAGCCGGAGAAAATATAGAAAGTTTTATACCTATACTAGAAGAAAATTTAAAAGAAATAGAAGAGTCAATAAAATCATTTGCAGCAGAAGTGGAATAGAGGACGTGCAGCAAGTAGTAAAATGATGTATAAATAAGTGAAGAGGTGATACAATGCGCAACAACAGCAGTGCGTTGAGACCGCGTGAAATTGTTAAATCTCGTGAGAACAGAGCAGTTGACCCAAGTCCCCTAAGAGGGATGGGCACTATGGATCACACTATCTTTTTGGTTGTTATTATCCTTACGTTGTTTGGGGTAATGATGGTATTTTCTGCAAGCTATGTGATAACGGGACGTAGTGCGCAGTTTAACTTTGATTCTTTTTACTACTTGCGTCGGCATGGGGTAATGGCAGTTATTGGATTTTTAGTTTTAATGATATCATCCAATTTTAACTACCACTTACTAAAGAAATTTGCTTTGCCTATGTATTTAGCTTCTTTGGTGCTACTTATATTGGCATGGGCTGTTGGCCACGAAAGCCATGGTGCAGCTAGATGGATTGATATTTTTGGTTTTCGATTTCAACCATCAGAAGTTTCTAAAGCAGCATTGATTTTTGTAATGGCCAAAATCGTATCGGGAAACAGGCGGATATTAGACAAATGGCCGGGCTTTTTATTTTGTTGTGGTATAGTAGGAGTAATGTCTGTTTTTGTACTCCTTGGAAACCTTAGCACAGCTATTATCATAGCAATTATTGGGGGAGGAATGATTTTTGTAGCAAGCCCACACATGTTGCGTTTTATAGTTGTTGGTGCGGCCGGTGTTTCAGGTATGCTTGGTTATTTGTATTATCAAGCGTATCTTGCTGAAGGCATGGGATTTAGAGGCGGACGTTTTAGAGCATGGATTGATCCGTTTTCAGATATGCAAGGTTTTGGATTTCAGATAGTACAATCACTTTATGCAATAGCATCAGGCGGGCTTTTTGGATTAGGTATAGGACAAAGTCGGCAAAAAACCTTTTTACCTGAAGTACATAATGATGTTATCTTTTCGGTTATTGCTGAAGAATTAGGCTTTGTAGGATCGGGGATAATATTATTGTTATTTGGTATTTTGATATGGCGTGGCTTAAAAATAGCTATGAACGCACCTGATAATTTTGGCGCGTTAGTAGCCGCCGGGATTGTTTTAATGATAGCAAGCCAGGTTATTATAAATGTAGCCGTAGTAACTAACAGCATACCTAATACAGGTATACCAATGCCTTTTATTAGCTACGGTGGTACAGCTTTAGTAATTTGTATGGGATTAATGGGCGTACTTTTGAACATTTCTCGTCAAACAAAATTGAAGGAATGATATAGTAAAATGCTACAACACCATATGTTTAAATTTGTTTTTCGTATACTGCTATTAGTTGCAGCATTTTTCTTATATTTTACAGACAGAGAAAGGCTTAATTTTGTCACTATATTGCAGCAAGGCTTTGATGGAATTTTCCTTTGGATTATATGGATCCATCTTGTTGTTGGTATGTTGTATCGTGTTTTTCCAAATAAAACTATTGCTATAGGTGCTCGCAAACACTTCGCTTGTTCTTATAAGGCAATGCCGGTTACTAAAATTGATGCAGACTTGCGTCGTTTGTCGGATGGGCAAGCAAGCTTGCCCAATGACTCCCTGCTTCGCAAAAATAAAGGTGCATTATTAAGTGCTTTTGCTTGGCTTACTGCTAGTACGTCAATTCTTTTTGTGCTTTATCTTTTGGATATGCTTACACCGGTAACTGTTTTAATTTTGGCACTTATATATTCTGTGCTGGATATTGCATTTATATTATTTTTTTGCCCTTTTAGGGCGTTTTTTATGCGTAATCGTTGCTGTGTTGTATGCCGCATTTATAATTGGGATTATTTTATGATGTGTGCATTGTTGATTCTTTTTCCAAGTTTTTATTCTTTAAGTCTATTTCTACTTTCGATGGTTGTAGTATTATGCTGGGAAACTTCTTTGCATAAAAACCCTCATTTTTTCATGCGAGAAACTAACGAAAATCTTAGCTGTAGCTTGTGTAAGGATATACACTGTAAAAAGAATGGACAGGCTTCCATTGCCTTAATGCATAAAAAACCGGTGTAATATAAACCTGTCTACTAAAATCCATGCGGCTAAGGCAAACAAATAATATGAAAAATATCTAAGTTTACATTTCTTTATCAATCGTAAAAGTAGACGAATAGAAAAATAACCTGACACTGCTGCCATTGCAAACCCTACCATATAAGCAGGAATATCCCCACGATAAACACCCACATTATTTTGAACAACATATGCAAATTCTAATGTCCCGGCACCAACAACTGCTATGATTGAAAGCAAAAATGAGTATCCGGCGGCTGTTTCGCGGTTAAGTCCACAGACTAAGGCACCGGTTATTGTAGCACCTGACCGCGATATCCCGGGAGGCAATCCTACTGCCTGCATACATCCGATCACTACCGCATCAAGTATTGTAATATCTTTTTCGGTTTTATGGACATGTGTAATGCTATCTGCTACCATAAGGAGTATTCCGGTAAAAACAAAAGCTGATGCCAGATAAAATCCTTGATTAAATAGTCTGTCTATATCTTCTTTAAGTAAATATCCTGCAATCACCGCAGGGATGGTACCAATAATAAGAAGCCCCGTCATTTTTTGCAAGGGATTTTTTATCAGACTTAGTATATCCCGCCAAAATACCGCAAATACTGCGCATAAAGATCCTATATGCAAAACAATATCAAAAGTCATGCCCGGTAAATCAAGGCCAAAAACACGCTGCAAAACCAATAAATGCCCCGAGCTGCTGATGGGCAAAAACTCTGCTATACCTTGTACAGTCCCTAAAATTATAGCTTGCCACATTGTCATAATAAGTTGTCTCCCTTATAGCAATCGTTATATTCCAAAAATATACTTTCAAAAATATACACCATGAAAAAAACATTTGCAATTTTCTTGTAAAATTGATATATGAATAGGGTTGCATAATTCTGCACCCTCAATTATAGGAAGGACCTACCATTATATGACAGCAGGACCCGTTAAATTTGAAGAACTTTCCCTATCCCCCGAGAGCCTCAAGGCCGTACAAGATATGGGCTTTGAAGAAGCAACACCAATACAATCTCAGTGTATATCACTAATCCAATCAGGCCGTGACATAATAGGCCAATCTCAAACAGGCACAGGAAAGACCGCTGCCTTCGGCATCCCATTATTAGAGCGTATTGACCCTGATAACCCAAAGGTACAAGCATTAATTTTATCCCCTACCAGAGAACTTGCCATTCAAATTAGTGAAGAATTCAATAAACTCCTACGATATCGCCAAGGAGTAAGAGTGTTGCCCATTTATGGTGGACAACCTATTGAACGGCAAATCAGTACCCTTAAAAAAGGTGTGCAAGTTGTAGTAGGCACACCGGGGCGGGTTATGGATCATATAGAACGCCGAACTCTTCGCCTTTCGCAGGTATCCATTGTTGTTTTGGATGAAGCTGACGAAATGCTGGACATGGGTTTTAGAGATGATATTGAGTTTGTATTAGAAAAAATGCCTGAAGACAGGCAAACGTTACTATTTTCTGCTACCATGCCGGCACCAATCTTAGAATTAACCAAACGTTATCAACGTGATCCAAAACATATTACTGTAATCCGTAATACTTTGACTGTACCAAGTATAGAACAAACTTACTTTGAAGTACGCGAATCTCTAAAACTTGATGCCTTATGCCGTTTAATAGATGCAGAGTCCCCCACCTTATCTATGGTATTTTGTAATACAAAAAAACGAGTGGACGAACTTTCAGAGCAGTTGCAGGGCAGGGGGTATTTTGCAGAGGGACTTCATGGCGATTTAAAACAAAGCCAGCGAGATCTGGTAATGCGCAAGTTCCGCAATCGCACCCTTGAAATTCTGGTAGCTACTGATGTTGCCGCCCGGGGTATTGACGTAGATGATATAGACATAGTTTTTAACTATGACCTGCCTCAAGATGAAGAATACTACATCCATCGGATAGGCCGTACCGGTAGGGCAGGCCGCCACGGCAGAGCCTTTACTTTTGCTGCCGGGCGAGAAATCTATAAACTGCGAGAGATCATGCACTACACCAAGGCCAAAATCAAGCGCGGCAAAATGCCTACCCTCACAGATATTGAAGAGATTAAAACTCGCCAGTTTACAGAAAAAATTAAAAGCATCATAGAAGAAGGTGCTATGACCAAGTACATTAATGTAGTGGAATCTATGATAGATTACAGTGCTTTAGATATTGCCGCTGCGTTACTTAAATATCATCTTTACGATGAGGACGCAGAAGATATTTTATTTGAAGAACCTAAAAAGCAATACAATCAATCTCAGCATTATAGCCGTAGCGATAGGCAGGAAAGATCACATGACAGGACAGGTAAAGTTAATAAAAATATGTCTCGCCTATTTATTAATATCGGCAAAAAAGACAAAGTAAGGCCCAATGACATAGTAGGGGCTATCACAGGAGAAGCCGGGATACCCGGAAGGGTCATTGGGCATATAGATATCTACGAAGATTTTACATTTGTGGATGTTCCTAAAACTTTGACTAATAAAATTTTAGACCGTATGGCTCAATCTAAAATTAAGGGTAAAAAGGTAAAAATAGAATGGGCTAAGCCCAAGTGAATGTTATCGACTCCTTCTCATATTAATGCCCAATATGCCACCCATACCACCCCCTGCTAAAGCTAGTATTATGGAAGTTATGGTTCTTGTATCTACGGCAAAACGTTGTAATACGCTCATCATAAGAAGCGTTAAAATGATTATGTACACCAGCCCTGCGCCCATGCCCCACAGCCATCCGCGATTTTCTGCTCCTTTAGCCGCATCAAAACCTGCCACCATTACAGAAAGCAAGGTTGTAACTGCAACTACCATAGGCAGGTTTCTCTCGGTCATGCTTGTGTAAGTAATTAACATGGAATAGCCCAAAAATACGATGCAGGTAATGGCATAACCCATTACAACACCAACCATAAGAGCCTTAAATTGTTTGCTTTGGGATTGTATCATCACAAACTCCCCTTTTTTGATTTGTACTATAATTTATGGGGGCAAGGGGTGAGATATGCCTGGTGCATTCACATAATTTGCAAAAAAGCTACTACAAAAAACTGATATGCTCCCCTTCAAAGTAGACAGTGGAAATAAAAAACTACTGACCATGGAAGAGAGGGCATATTTTTTTGCTTTTTTTGTCGTAATTACACAAAAAAAGTCAAAACATAGCGCAAATAGTCTAAAAACGCGAAAACTTAAAGTTGTTTACGCTGTTAATGTCTGGTAGCACTACAGAAGTTCCGGACCAAATACCAAAATCTTTTGCCGGAAATCACAGACCTATTGTACAAGATGTAGTTTACGTACGTGGCAGTATGGTGCGTACTTATATGGCTACGCAATCTTTCTTAACTTTAGTAACAGGCGTGGAAAATTTACAACAACCTACGGATTTCATCCTTTTAGGTGATGTAATAGTATTTATGCCTGAGTTTTTAGAAACTTTACCCGTTGGTAGAAATATGATAACTGTAGCGTTTCATGGTGGACAAAGGGTTAATGCATTTATTGTTGTTGAAGAAGGCATACCTGAGCCTCCTACATTTGTAAATTTAGAGGCTACAGTTAATATTGCTATGTGGTGGGCTGCTATGCCTCCTCGTTTTGAATATATAGGTGTTACGCCTACTGTACTATCTATACAATCAGGAAATACCAACTTAATACCAGATATGCATTTTGCTATTGCAGATGACGGTGTTTCAACACAAATAGTGATACTTCCAATGTTGTTTATGGGAATGCAACCCGGACAAGTACTTGAACTTGAAATCACATTTAGCAATTTGGCTACGCAAGTAGTTACGTTAAGAGCATCATAGTAGTCACAAGTTTAAAAAGGAAATAATCAGATCAACAAAAAGGGGCTTTCATGCGATAGTGAAAGCCCCTTTTTAGTGTAAGCACTTGCATTGCATTTGATCCAACCGATAACAAAATGAGATCGGTTGAAGTTGCTTGTGAAGTTGCAAGGTTCACTTACAGAAACTTTTTGTATAAATTATATTGACATAAATGTGCATGACTGATACCATTTATCCGACAAAGCATAACCCTACATAAACCGCATTTTTATCATCTTGTGTTACTCCAAGATAGCGTTGAGTAGTGCTTAAAGAACCGTGATTGTAAATATCCATAATAACTGCCGGAGATACGCCATTTTTCCAAGCATGATAACCAAAGGTTTTGCGTAGAGAATGACACGATACTCGTTGTTCAAATCCAAGAGATTCCGCAGCGGTGCGTATGATACGGTAAGCTTGTATGCGGCTAAGTGATTTGTTGGTGTGTTTGTTTCGTATAAGCGGCATACCCGGTTTAGCATTTGGGTAGCAAATTGATAAAATATTAATTATGCTTTTATGGAGTGCAATAGTCTTACTTTTACCGGTTTTCTTTTCTGTTATGGTGATAGTTTTGCGTATGCGACAGTTTTTGAAATCGTATACATCATCGCAAGTAAGGCGCAGGATATCACTAATGCGTAAGGCTGTATGTATGCATAAGGCGATTAGTAGATGGTTACGGATTTCACCTTTGTTCAAGTAAAATTTAAGAAGTTGACTAACTTGTTGCTTGTCACGGATAGGTTCTGTCATTGCCATTATCGGTTCCTCCTGAGTATTGTTTTTATTTAACATACTATCTATTGTGTTTCATGAGCGTCTTAATTCCTTTGAAATCAAGGAATGAGGACGCTTTTTTGTGTGCATTGGCAAAGGCATATTATGTTTTTGCCTTTTTTGTTGCCGTAATTACGAGCACTCTTGACAATGAAACACAATAGATATTTTGTTACATATCGCACTACAATGCAGTTTTGATATCAATTTAACATAGAGAAGAGGAAATGACTTGAGGATAATTTCTCAGGATTTTTCACTAGAAATAATCATAAGATCGTTATGTCGTAATACAATCACGACTATTATAGAATTGAGGATTTTTTAATGTCTAAAATGAAAGATAATTTAAAAAAATTTTTACCACTGCCAGCAAGATGGCAAGTGCAACAAAATAAATATTTAATTTCAAAGATGGATTCAATTGAGATGCAATTAAAAGAGATTGTATCAAGAACTTCTACTGAAAATGTGGAAAATTCATATAAAAATTCACCACCATTGCAGGGTTTAAACGAATCTTTACAAATCCTAAATATGGATAAATCAATAACCGACTTGCAATACTTCAAAGTAGTACTTTTTGGTGTTGGCAATTATCATAAAAGAGTTTTGAAGTACTTTTTTGCTGCAAATATTAATGTAGCTTATTTTATTGATAATAAAACAGATAACACTTTACAACCATCACCATACAACATCTTAGATCCTGAAGTATTATTATCAGAAGATAAAACAAAGCTAAAAATAATTATTATGTATGATTTTCCAAAATATGAAACTATCGAAGAACAATTGCGTAAAATGGGATTTTACGATTGCATATATCAAACAAAAGTAACTTGCTGTACGAAACTATTACACAATATAACATTTATTGGAGGGAAAATTGGTTTTTGCTGTGCCTCATCAAGCAACTTTAATACAAGCAGACCTTCCTTTCCCTATTTAGATACTTCGGAAAAGACAATTGTAGATGTATTGAAGAAAAGAAAAACTATAATTAGAGAGTTGACTAAGGGGGAAAAATTGACGATTGCAAAACCCTGTGAAAATTGTAGTAAATTAACATCTGAAAATTACTTGTTTGGTTTAAAAGAAATTAAAAGTATAAATATCAGTTGTTATCCTTCAATTTGTCAAGCAAGATGTTTTTTTTGCAGCGTATACAAAAATCCACGTAACAATTATGAAGCATCAAAGGATTCTAATTATCCCAAAATGATTGCCGAGATGCTTAGATGGCTGAATGTTAACGATCATATCACTAACCGATGCTCATTTACTGTAGCACCTGCTGAAATCACAATAATGCCTCATAAAGATTTTTTATTGGAAACAATTTCAAAAAACAAAGCAAGATTTTTTACAAATGGATTTGTATTCGATAACAAAATAGCTCAATCCATGAAAGATAGAAAGAGTATTATTCAAATATCTATTGATGCGGGAACCCGAAAAACTTTTCAAAAGATTAAAGGTCTTGATATGTATGAAAAAGTTGTTAATAATTTATTAGAATACCGAAAATATGGAGATATTGATTTAAAATATGTTATCATCCCCGGCGTAAATGATAACGATGAAGATATTAATGGTAT
>WQVX01000031.1 GCA_009785615.1 Defluviitaleaceae bacterium
TATCCTAAAGCTGAATTTATGCGCGTGAGTGATTATGACGAACTTTGTCATTATCCCTACGCGCTTTTATTATTTGTTGGATTTTCATTCCCCCTCCCCCTACTTTTTACCTATAAATGAAAAATGAACCCCCCTTTCATTCAGAGCTTGCCCACCCATCCTCCCCCGGGGATCGCAACAAAAATTCGTGTCGGATTTGCTCCTTTTCTTAGGCACGAAAGCAACACTCGGGCAAGCTCTCGTTTGAAGAGGGCACATCAAAAGTTTGTGCGCAATCGGTCTCACAATTGTACCCGATTGAACAAATATGTTAGTTGAGTTTTAGTGAGTTTAATCATGTTTTTGGTGATTGGACTTATTTTTTTGGGAAAAACCTGTAAAGGCTTATATCCTGCAAATTAATAATGGTCAACGACTCACTGTTTCGCGAAAATAAATTATCATAATTTGTCGACAATAAGTTTTTTTTTACACTTGACAAATAGAATTAAATGGGTTATCATGGAATAAATTAACGAATTAGAATTTTTAGTGCGCAATTCATATTTTTCTTACGTTATATTATTGAAGAGCGCATTCAATAGAACGAAGGTGGCACAATTGGCAAAGATAATAATGGATAAAACCATATTGGATTTGTATATTAAGCAAATTGCTTTGGGTGATCGAGACTCGTTTCACAAGCTTTATGAATATGCAAAAAAGCCAATCTTTTTATTTGCATTATCTATTGTTAAAAATCGTCAGGCAGCGGAAGATATTTTACAAGAAACTATGCTTCGCGTGGCATTCAATTCTGAAAAATACCGGCTTGGCACAAATCCTAAAGCATGGTTACTTAGTATAACAAGGAATCTTTGCAACGATGTACTACGATTACCATCTTCACATGATTTGCCACTTGCAGAAACTGATTTTTTTTTAGAATCAAAAAATGATTTAGCTAAATCAATTGAAGAAATCGACGAAATATTGAGCGCATTACAAATCTTATCGCATCAAGAACGCGAGATTGTATCGCTGTATATATATGCGGGATTTTCTCAAGTTGAAATAGCAAAAATCCTTCAAATTTCTTACGTTCGTGTGCGCTCTCAGTATAAATACGCATTAAAAAAATTGCGTACTCATTTTGAAAAAAGGAGCGAATCGTTATGAAACAAAAAAAGGACATTAACCTTAAATTACAATCACTGCATCAAATACAAATTCCTGATGTTTGGGACAAGATAAAAGATGCACCGTTACCATTTAACTCACAATCAGAAAAAATTACTAAAACAAAATCCTTACGATCAACAAAAAGTAGATTTGCATTGGAGTTTGGCGGAGTTGCTGCTTGTTTTATTGTTTTATTTGGATTTCTGATAATGAATAACAGTAATCCAAATATAAGCGATAATATTATTTCAGGTGAAACAGAGTATTTGAGCAATGTTTCTGAAACATCAGAAATTGAAACAATCGCAAATACTTCACCCAACCCGGAAATTATTAATAGTGGTGAAGATATGATTATATGGAATTATGCAGAAAATATAACTATTGATAGCATGGAAAGAATTGCCGGAAGATGGAATGAAGTGACAAAAGAAATATGGTTGGAAGAGTTTTCACTTATTTTACCTGAAACGCTATTTGAATCACTAGCTATTAGCTACTCTTTTATTTTTTCTATACCTCGTGGTTGTAATGAGCATCATGATGGAGTTAATACAACAATGCCCGGATGCATTGAATGCAACCACGGCAATGAATTGATGTTTGGGAATATTTTGATCAGTGATGATGTTGACAATCCTAAACGTTGGTTGTCAGCTCATGTAAGCAAAATTACTCCTGAATTTATCAGTCCGTTTTCTGATTCAAATGCTGATGTATCAATAGATAGTACACTTGTCTCAGTATCTGAAATCTCGTTAATTGGCGAAACAAAAGCCATTCTCAGCAAGTATACTTGTGAATTTTTTGGGTTGCGAACTTATGGATTATTTGATTCGCAAGGATATCAGATCACATTTGAAGCTGTTGAATTTAATGAAGATATGGTGATTGATTTTATTAAAAGTATTGGGGCAACTGACATTCAATAGAAAACAGCTTTACTTGTATTTGTTTAAAGCAAATATAAGTAAAGTTACATACAAAACCATTTGATTTAATCATGCCAACCGCAAAAAACATTCGCAAAAAGATAAAATCCAAGGCAGTCAATTGAGGAGGTGACTGTTAATATCTTTTTCGTTTTAAGCTTTGATGTTGGTATCGTTAAATAAATTGAAAAATAAAAAAAAACAGGAGGTTCATTATGAACAGAAAAATTTTGGTATCAATGGTTTGCTTTTTTGCACTAACTGTTTCTATATCAGTTAATGCTTATGCCGGGCAAGTTCTTACTCGACAAGCACCGGCAGGTGTGGCTCAACCAACATTGCAAGAAATTCGTACAAGCTATGCTTTTGATGGATTTGATTTAAAAGGTATCAATTTTTTAGACCAACAATTGATAACAGCAGCAAATGTCCGTTGGGTTCGCACAACTCAACTAGGAGACCAAGCTTGGCGTAACAGGTATCCAACTAGCTGGATGTGGGAAGCTCAAAGAACAGTTACTCGTGCAGGTGAGTTTTTAAACAATAATTTTGCTATCAGCCTCTATGCTGGTAATCAAAGATATTGGAATCATAACCTTGCTAACGGTAGCACTTCAACGACTGTATTAAACAACGCTCGGAATCAAGGTTTAGGTGATGCAACACTTATGGTTGCGTTTACCGGTTTAAGTGTTCGTGATGGAGGCCAAAACATTATGGGAGCTGCTTTTGTTGGACAACCATTTTCGTTTGTTGCATGTTTTGGTTTTGATGAAAATGCAATGACTGCAAGACATGAAATTGGACATATGTATGGTTTAAATCATTGTTCTTCTACAACTTGCTTTATGGCTGCTGCTGCTCGTATTGGCTCTTTCAACCAAATATGCGCAACACACCGTACCCAATTTCAAAATAACAGACTCAGATATTAATTGTTTTTTAGCAAAGGGAATACTTTTGTATTCCCTTTGTTTTTAATATTATCAATAGCTCCCTTATAGATGAACTTAATGGAGGTACATTATGCGAGAAGTTTCAAAAAAGTTAATCATTTTTTTATTACCATTGATTTTATTATATTCATGCACTAATGCAACAGGTGTTAATATTGATTATGAAAACATCTTGGTTAGGGTTAATGATGATTTTATATATAGAGAACGTGTTGATCTTGTTTATATTGACTTTGAAGGAACTGTTACTTATGAAAGAATAGTAATGGATTCAATTCTTGAATTACTTGTTGTCCAAAAATCACCATATTTTGGAATATCCCTGTCAGAAGAAGAGCTTCAGGGGATGATAAACTTATTTGAAGAAATGGAACCAGAGTTTTTTTATGATGCTATAGAAACTTTTGGGATTTACGAATTAAGAGAAAAATTAAGAATCCGTAATCTTTTCTCAATGACAAAAGATTATGTTATTGAGAATGTATTATTCCCTTATGGAGAGATACCCACAGAAGCAACTAGAAGGTTTATTGATGAAAATAATTTGACTGAGCAACTTGCCCACTTTACATATGCGCAAATTTTGAATGATCTGGGGATAGAAGTTGTAGAATTTACATTTAGAAGGTGGATGGAGGGTTTAAAGGCAAATGCTGATATAGGATTTATAGGATTCAGTCCATCGTAAAAGTAAGAACCTGCGGTTGCGGTCAATAAGCAGACTTTAATTTTGCCGGAAGCTTAGGTATAATCATAATAGAGGTGATTATATGGAGATAGCAGATAAATTGAAAATATTGACAGAAGGAGCAAAGTATGATGTAGCCTGTACTTCAAGTGGAGTTAACCGTTCGGGTAAGCGTGGTGCTGTAGGTAGTGCATCAGCCTGTGGGATATGTCATAGCTTTACTCCTGATGGGCGGTGCATTTCTCTTCTTAAATTGCTTATGACCAACGTATGTATTTATGATTGCGCATACTGTGTTAACCGTAGATCAAACGATGTTCCGCGAGCATCTTTTTCTCCTAAAGAAATTGCAGAACTTACAATGGACTTTTACAGAAGAAATTATATAGAGGGATTATTTTTAAGCTCCGGGATAGTTAAAAGCCCTGACTATACAACAGAACTTTTGATTGAAACCCTACGATTGCTCAGGGAGCAGTATCGTTTTAATGGGTATATTCATGTAAAAGCGATACCGGGTGCAAGCCAAGGTCTTTTAAGAGGTTTGGGACATTTAACTGACCGCATTAGCGTTAATATAGAGCTTCCTTCAGAAAAAAGCCTTGTTGCTATTGCGCCGGATAAAAGTAAAAATGATATCCTTAAACCAATGAAGCAAATTAAGGAAAAAATCCGCCAATCTAAAGAAGAGGTAGTATTATTTAGAAATGCGCCATCATTTGTTCCCGCAGGGCAAAGCACACAATTGATTGTTGGAGCTACCCCTGAAAGCGATAGTGCTATTGTTCACTTGGCTCAGGGGCTTTACAATTCATATGGGCTTAAACGAGTATTCTATTCAGCTTATATTCCTGTAGGTAATAAACTGCCTGTAAAAGAACCGCCTTTGTTACGAGAACATAGGCTGTATCAAGCTGATTGGTTACTACGCTTTTATGGATTTTCTGCCCGGGAATTATTTGATAAAAATCATGAAAATTTAAGCTTGCATTTAGATCCAAAATGCCATTGGGCATTAAAGCATTTGGAGCATTTTCCTGTAGAGATAAATCGTTCTGATTTTAAAACATTGTTAAGAGTTCCGGGAATAGGCCAACAATCCGCCCAAAGAATAATGTCCGCCCGTAAAGTGGGATCATTAGATTTTAACCATTTAAAGAAAATAGGGGTTGTTTTAAAGCGGGCAAAATATTTTATAACTTGCAATGGAAAAATGCATGAAAGGTTAAATTGGAATGCAAATTTACCCGATATGTTAGAACATAAGCTTGCTGACAACCAATACGAGCAACTTAATTTGTTTTCATGATTATGCGAATGTAGCATTATCAAATGTTCAGTGAATTGCACAGCAATCTGGTTTTGCATTTATTTCCTCAAATCAGATTGCCGTGAGTTTGTAATACTAACTTTATGGATAATGTGAATTATGGCCTGCCATGAACTCTTGACACGTGTGCTACCGGCGTCCAGTCACTGATTTGGTTGTCCACCAAGCCAAGGGTTGTCAAATATGTGAGATTGGATAATGGTGTCAAATCGCTGATTTGGTTGTTCCGCAAGTCCAAGCTTGTCAAATTTGTGAGGTTGGATAATGGTGTCAAATCGCTGATTTGGTTGTTCCGCAAGTCCAAGCTTGTCAAATTTGTGAGGTTGGATAACGGTGTCAAATCGCTGATTTGGTTGTCCACCAAGCCAAGGGTTGTCAAATATGTGAGATTGGATAATGGTATTAAGTCACTGATTTGACTGTGCCATAGGTACAGGTTGGTTAAGTTCTTGAGGCTGGATAATGGTGCCAAATCGCTGATTTGGCTGCCATCCAAGAACAGTAATGTCAAATAAGTGAGGTTAGATAGTGGTGTCAAATCGCTGATTTGGCTGCCCCACAATTCTAGGGTTGTCAAATAAGTCATATACCTTAGTGGAACGATATCTTCATTTTGCAGTCCACTAAGCGATAAATTAAGAGAAGTCAGAGAAGTACTAAACTGCTCTCCTCTTATAGTTGCATATTGTGGATGAGGCGCAGGTGTAACACCGGGTACATTATCATTTGGAATCAAAGGTGGGAGATAAATCACCACCGGAACAACCAACGACGAAACTGTAACAGCCCACACAAGCAATTTATAAGGCAGTTTGTTATCCTGACCTGTGATAATCAATATCATTCCTATTATGAAAATTATAATGCATACAACTACAAAGACAGCTGACATGATATTCCTCCATTTATCTGGTTGTTTTGTTATGTACTCCATTAATTTGTTTCATTATATCAGATTCACCCGCAATTAGTAAACAATTCACCTCGTCTCTTCGTCTAAAATCTCCGCTCACTACTTTTCCCAAAACTCAACAAAAAAAGCGGCTTTCACCGCCTTAAAAATCACAAAAAAATTTTACATTTGATTATTGCTTGCTACTATACAGCTACTGTTCACTTTTACGAGAACTTTTTGACTTATTACGACCCTGCCCTTCGCAAATCGCTAGGCGTATTCTACACACCCCATCAAGTTGTACGCTATTTAGTTTCGATGGTTGATAAGTTGCTTATTGAGGACTTTGGTATTAATGGCGGTCTATCCAACAATGACCAAATTCAAGCGACTGTACCTTCTGAGCGTTACGAATACCAAAAGTTAAAGGGTGCTAGAAAAGAGTGGCGAGAAACAAAAGAAATAACCGTACCAAGAGTTGCTATCCTAGACCCGGCAACAGGCACGGGTACTTTTCATGCAGAGATTATCAAGTACATTAAGGATACTTATTTTTCCGGTGTTCGTGCCGCTTTTTATGATGATTACATAAAAAGCGAAAATGGATTGTTGTCACGCATGATAGGCTTTGAGATTATGATGACAAGTTACGCAGTTGCTCACTTGAATGTACGCAGAACCATTGAAGAAACTCTCGGACAAGTGCCGGATGTTCAACTTCCAACAAACATATTTATGACAAATACGCTTGCACCACCCAACTCCAGCCTTGAACGTAATGAACAAATGAGCCTGTTTGACTTTTCAGCGGCCATTTCTGATGAAGCATATAATGCTGATACATGGAAAGCACGCAGACCGATTAAGGTTATTATTGGCAACCCTCCATATCTTGGTGCATCGACTAACCCTTTTGATGTGGATTCTTACAAAACAGAGGTTGATGGAATAACTCCATTTGGAGAGCGTAAACATATGTTGAATGATGATTATGTGAAATTTTTTCGATTCGCTGAACAAATTGTAAGTAGACACAGTGAAGGTATTATTGCCTTCGTGTCAAATAATGGCTTTTTAGATAATGCGACTTTTCGTGGCATGAGAGGAAGTCTTTTGCGAACATTTGATAAAATTTATATTGTTAATTTACATGGAAATACAATTAAGAAAGAAGTTGCACCAGACGGAGGAAAAGACGAGAATATTTTTGACATAATGCCAGGAATATCATTGTTTGTAGGCGTGAGAAAAACATCAAATCCAGAATGGGCACTGGATTAGAGTCTGGAAACGATGATGGTGCTATTACATTGACGAAAAGCGAACTGCAAAAACGTATAGACATAGTAAAATCAGCTACAAATGATAATCAAATATTTGATATATGGGGCAAATTTAGTAGTGGGCAATCAGCAGAAAAAATCCAAAATGATGTCTTATCAAATGATGGGATTGTTACCGCTATCTCATACCGACCCTTTGATATTCGATGGACATTTTATTCAGGCAAGTCATGTGGTTGGATATTTAGACCAAGAAATAAGAATATCATTGGACAAGTTATAAATTCTGAAACAAGCCCTATAGGCAATAATATTGGCTTGGTATTTGCCAAACAGACAACATCACGTTTTGAGTGGGACGGTATTTTTATCTCTGACAAAGTGATAGTTAAACACTATGTTGATTACCCTGCTAAGAGTACAGGATATTTTGCACCACTTTATTTAAGACCAGAAGGGCTGGAAACCAAATGGCAACCGAATTTCAATGCAGAGAAGTTTGAGCATTTAACAAAATTCCTAACAGAGAAACCAACGCCAATTGAAGTGCTGGATTATATCTATGGGATACTATTTGACCCAGTTTATCGTATCCGTTTTAGCGAGTATCTGCGTCGCGATTTTCCTCGTGTACCAGTAATCAACGCACCAAAAGAAAGTGATGATGATTTTGTTGTCACAGAGGAAATGTTCCATTTCTACGTAATCGCTGGCGAACGCCTACGTAAATTACACTTAATGCAAACCAAAACCCCTGCACCTATTGAAATTGCCCCTCCAACGGCAACAGACCTGGAAATTGGTGCAATAAAATATAAAGATGGGGTATTGCAATTAAACCCAAGCAAACAAATAACAGGCATACCAGAAGAAGTATGGAATTATCGTATTGGTGGCTATCAAGTGTTGGACAAATGGTTCAAATCGCATAAAAGAATGACCATGACTATAGACGATTTTGACCATATCGCAAATGTTGTTGGCTTGCTTGCAGAAACAATAAAAATCCAAGATGACTTGAGAGAGTTGACAGCAAAACTAAATAAGCAACAACATTAGAAAAATACCCCAAAAAATTAAACTCTGATGAAATAGATACTCCAACTAATGAAATCAGGTGGTGTTTCAAAAAGTATGATGATTCAAAAATGGCAACGTGCAACACTTGATGATTACAGAGATTTTGAGATAGATGAAACTGGAATCATACTTTCTGAAACACCACCCACTTTGGAATCAATTCATCTTTTGAATTTTACTCTGTTACTTAAATAATATTTTATAATGTTTTATAATTTATTTTTGACTGTTGATACCCTCTTCAGTTATATTCTGTGAATTTATAAATTCCATCTTGTAATTTGTATTGATTCCGTCATCAGTTAAGGTAATAGTAGCAGCATATGTTTTGCCGGTACGTTCACTTTTTAAATCTGAGAAGGAAACATTGCCTTCATTAAGCAATTTTTCAGCTATTTCAGGGGTAAAAACCTTTCCTTTTGCTGTCCAAAATCGACTGTCTTGCCAAAGTGCAAACTGACATGAATCGTTAGAACAAAAAAATCCTTTAGGTGATTGAGTTACAGTAGATTTACAGCGTGGGCATTTACCAACAGCTTTGCCACCTGCTTTTTTTGCCACACTACCTTTAGAACCTGTGCTACTGCTTGTCCTTGGTATTGTAGAAAACAGAGTTACCATTTCAGGGATTGCTATAGCATTGGTTGAAACAAGCTGACCAACCAATGCTCCAATGCCGCCCATAAAATCAGGGGCAGATAATTCGCCACGTTCAATCTGTTTAAGTTTTTGCTCCCATTCCGCAGTAAGTAATGGAGATTTAATATCTTCCGGCAAAACAGCAATAAGGTTAGTCCCTTTAATTGTTGGAACAAGATTTTTCTTCTGACGTTCAATAAAACCTGTCTTGACTAATTTTTCGATAATTCCGGCACGAGTAGCCGGAGTACCAAGCCCTTTATGTTCAGCATCTTCAGGCATATCTTCTATACTGGCCGTTTCCATAGCCCTAAGCAGAGTACCTTCTGTGAATCTGACAGGAGGCTTTGTTTTGCCTTCACGAACAGACGCTACAACAGAAGGAAATACCTGGCCTTTAGTCAATTCCGGCAAAGGAGTTTCATCTTCGTTTGCATTTTCCTCATCTTTCTTTTTGGTTTTTTTGTCCTTTTTATCATTATTACTTTTAAAGGAAGCACGAAATGCCGCCTCTATAGCTTTCCATCCATCTTCTAAGATTACCCTTCCCCTAGCTGTAAATTCATGACCTCCACATTCAAGTACTGCTGTTGTAGCCTCATAACGGTGGACCGGTGCCGTAGCACAAAGCAACCGTAATGCAACAAGTGTTAAAATATGGTTTTCACCTAACGACATAGACGAGAGCTTAGCTTTCTTAATTTCGAGCGTTGGAATGATAGCATGATGGTCTGTAACTTTGGAATTATCTGTAACTTTAGAAATATTAGGAGTAAAAGAAAGCGCGTTAGTAAAAGGAAATAATCCGGACATTGCCGATATAACAGCAGTTGCTGTGCCTCCCATGTCCTTTGTCAGATATTGCGAATCAGTCCGTGGATATGTGATATATTTGGATTCATAAAGATTTTGTGCATAATCAAGTGTCTGTTGAGCAGTATACCCAAAGATCCTGTTTGCATCCCGTTGGAGTGATGTCAAGTCATATAATTTTGGTGCCGCTGTAGTTTTCTTTACTTTTTCCACCTTTAAGACTACAGCATCTTTACCATCAGCGGCAGTACGTACCAATTCAGCAGCTTTAATATCATCATAGCGAGAGCCGGCGGCTATAAACTCACCACAGTTAATCTCCGGTATATAAAATGGCTTTGATACAAACTCAAGTATAGCTTGCTCACGCTTAACGATCATTGCAAGTGTAGGGGTCTGTACTCTGCCAACATTCAACACAGGCCCATACAAGCATGTAAAAAGCCTTGTCCCATTAATACCTACAGCCCAATCTGCTTGAGAACGACACAAAGCCGCCCGATAAAGATTATCAAAATCTGTACTAGGGCGTAGCTTGGCAAATCCCTCGCGGATAGCAGAGTCCTCAAGAGAAGATATCCAAAGTCGTTGTATTGGTTTTCTGCATTTACAAAAAGCATAGGTTAAGCGAAAGATTAACTCGCCCTCCCTTCCGGCATCTGTAGCGCAAATGATAGACTCAATATCGGTTCGGTGCATTAATGTACGAATAACATCAAGCTGCTTTTTAGTTTTAGCAGAGGCTGTATATTTCCATTTTTCCGGTAGAATGGGCAAGGTAGCTTGAGACCAGCGTTTATACTGTACATTGTATGTAGCGGGATCGGCCAACTCTACCAGATGACCGTAACACCAAGATACCAGATATCCATTACCCTGCGAGAAACCATCCCCTTTTTGCGTTGCTCCAAGTACGGCAGATATTGATTTAGCAACTGAAGGCTTTTCAGCCAACACAAGAATACTCACATAATTCCTCCTAAAAAAGCCAATATCCAATTGTTCAGATATTGGCTTTTTGCTTAATTAAACCTGTCCGTTTATTATACATGTAAATGATAAATTTAAAAACTTGTTCATCTTTGAATATTCATTATTACATTGCTTAAAATCAGATATGTCAATAGATCATTCATTCCTTTTTTGGAATTTTGTATTGGCAAATCACTTTCAATATTTCGCAATCTAGGCCCGGCAGGACATTCTTGAGTAAGACGCCCCCAAGTGATAGGCCCTACTACACCATCGGGCACCAATCCAAATATGCGTTGGAAAGTAGTAACTGCATCCAATGTTCTTGGGCCAAAAATTCCATCTTCAACCAATCTCTGTATGGAAGGTTGACGTGCAGATATATTATTTAAGCAACGTTGAACTTGCCTAACTGACTCGCCCCTGTCTCCTATCCTCAATGCTACTCCCGGATACGGAGGCAACCCACCAACATTGGAACCTCCTGAACATTCCCGTGAAATAGCTGCCCAAGTTAAAGGCCCTACAATTCCGTCAGGAATCAATCCAAATATGCGTTGGAAAGTAGTAATTGCATCCAAAGTCCTTGGGCCAAAATTTCCATCTTCAACTAATCTCTGTATGGAAGGTTGACGGGCAGATATATTATTTAAGCAACGTTGAATTTGTCTGACTGACTCACCTCTTGCTCCTATTCTCAGTGCTGTTCCGGGATATGGTGGCAGCCCTCCGCTGCTTATAGGAAAAGCCTCTCGTATACCTTCTGCAATAGCCAAAGAAACACGCCCTACATCAAGACGAGCCATGTCTTCAGGATTATTAATAAAAGCAACTTCTACCAATACAGCAGGCATATTTGTTCGGCGTATTATGCCAAATGTATCCTGGCCGTTGGTATTTACCATTGTTTTAACTCCACGGTCTCTAAAACCCAAAGCAACCAGACGGCGTAAAATAGCACTAGCCAATTGTCGGCCTTTGCCTGTATCTCTTATACTATAAAAAACTTCTGAACCGGTAGCAGGGGTTCCCGGATTGCTGTTTAGATGAATTTCTGCCAATGCATCTACTCTGCTTTCATTTGCTAAATCAGCATCTCGGATGATGTCCCTATTCACATCAGTAGTACGGTTATTAATTACTTGATAGCCCCATCCTCGTAAGATATTGGAAACATTATTGGAAATTGCCAGGTTAAAATCCTTTTCCCTTAACCCATTGGCTACAGCACCGGGGTCACTACCACCATGACCGGCATATACTGCAATTCTTGGCATGTAAATCACATCCATTGCTTGTATTATCAATGTAATCTATGACAGTAATACAAGATCTGTGAATGAGATAGTATAAACGCGGCTTTTTTTTAAATACTAAACACATATGTAAGAAGTCTAATTTTGCTATAACAAAAAGGAGCCGATCTGCGTAATGATAAAAAAAATAAATGCTACTGAATTGCCCTTAGAAGAAATCCAGGATCAAGCTGCCCCTCCAAGCGAATCTGCTAATCCTATAGAAGGCCCTGCCGGCCCGGTTATACCTATGCCGGAACGCCATAAAAATCCACGAGGCGAAATACAATTCTTAACAATCATAGGGCAAATAGAGGGGCATATTTTATCTCCTCCAAATACTAAGACAACTAAATACGAACATGTAATCCCTCAGTTAGTTATAACCGCAGAAAATCCGGAAATTGATGGACTTCTTATTTTGCTTAACACTGTAGGCGGAGATGTAGAAGCGGGGCTTGCAATTGCAGAACTTATCTCTAATTTAGGCAAACCTACAGTATCTTTAGTATTGGGTGGTGGACATTCTATCGGTGTACCTTTAGCAGTATCAGCACAATATTCATATATTGCCCCAACAGCTACTATGACAATTCATCCTGTGAGAATGAACGGTACAATAGTAGGTGCCCCGCAAACTTACGATTATTTTAATATGATGCAAGATAGAATAATGGATTTTGTTGTTCACAATTCTCAAATAGACAGAGAGCGGCTTAAAGCACTCATGATGGACACTGAAAAACTGGCCTTAGACGTTGGAACAATCTTAACCGGTGCAGAAGCAGTAAAAGAAAAAATTATAAACGAATTGGGTGGTCTTAACGACGCTATGGAAAAACTTTACGAATTTATTGCAGAAAAAAAGAGCCAAAATGATGGCTCTAACGAGAGTTGAAAATTCTATCTACCGTGGCATCTTTATGTAAGTATGCCATATCCACAATCTCCTGAATTAAGTACATTCGATTGTCCAAATCAGCAATTTTTTCTGCACATTCTACTAATTCTGAAGATATATGTTCAGGCATTTTATTTTTGTATTTATATTTTACTTTGTGTTCCAAAGAAGCCCAAAAATCCATAGCCTGGGTACGTATTTGTACCTCTACCGGCAGGCATTCCGCTCTGTCCGTCAGATAAATGGGTACTTCTAAAATCAAATGATAGCTACGGTACCCGCTGGGCTTAGGTTTGGTAACATAATCTTTTTCACTTAATACAGTAATATCCGGCTGTTGTCTTAATACATCTGCAATATAAGCAATATCTTTAGCATAAGAACATATGCAACGCATACCTGCAATATCTGTTAGATATTTTCTGGCATTTTCGGCAGTAATCGGGAAATTTTGTCTATGAAGCTTTTCTGCAATGCTCTCAGGAGATTTTACCCGGGTTTTTATATGTTCGATAGGATTATATATATGAAAATTTGAAAAATCTTCAAGAAGAATATCAAAACGCATGGAAATATTTTTTAGTGCGCAAGTATAAATAATCAGATGTTCTTTAATTTTTGCAAATTCTCCCGGAGGAAATAACATTGGTCATGCTCCTTTTTTGTAAATCTTCATTTTTTAAATGAGGATTGGTATTACAAGGGATACTGATAGTAAGTTTTGCACCAACTTCGCCGTTTTCTGCAAGTGCAGTTCCCTTATGTTGTTCCATAATAGAGCGAACAACAGACAAACCAATACCATTAAGACCATTTTTACCTTTATAAAAACGCTCAAATACATGAGGTAAAATTTCCGGTTCAAAACCCGGCCCGTCATCTGTTACGCATATTATTACATGGTTATTAGATGTTAAACATTCCACAGTTACAGTGGTTTTTGCAAAACGCAAAGCGTTAGATATTAAATTATCCAGTGCCCGACTCATATAAGAAATTGCACAATTTATAATGAGTGGTGTTGATGGAGCGATATATTCAAGGACAAGATCTTTACGTTCTGCTAATGGCCGCTGTTGGTTTATTCGTTCCTGAATAAGCATGTTTATATCAGTTTGCTCCATAGCAGGCACAGTAATATTGTCTATCCTGGATATATAAAGAACATCGTCTACCATATTAGACAAGCGGCCTGTAGCTTCCAAGATAGTTTGGGTTGCTTTATTTGGATCCATAAGCCCGTATTTTATCCCTTCGGCATAACTTTCTATAGTCATAAGAGGGGTACGCAAGTCATGGGATACATTTTGGAAAAATATCTTTTGGTCATTGTCATATTTGGCTAACTGCTTAGCAGCGTGGTTTAAATTTTGGTTTAGTGTTTCAAATTCTTCGTCAGCAAAAGATATAGGGTTAGCAGTAAAATCTCCTTGCCCTATCCTTCTTGCAAAATGGCTTAATATACGCAAAGGCCGAGACAAATAGCCAGCCAAAAAACTAGTAATTATCATTGCCACAAGCCACATAATACCTGCCAAAGATAATAACAGCATATTAATACTACGTGTAAAGTTTTGTAAATCTGTAACATCCACATAAAAAATAAGATGACGTTCTTGTGACGCTGCGGGATTGGTACCCGCTGCTATAAAAAAAGTTTGATCTTGTATCCGCATTCGTAAATTTTGAATTTGAGCCGGGGCTAACTCTCCTTGTTCAAGTGCTGTTGCAATGCTTATTGCTGCATCTGATGCATCACGATCAAGAATCTGGTATTCATCATTTAAAACGAAAATCCTTAAATTTGTACGAAAAAAATTACCACGTCTGTTTACATCAAAAAAGGAAGAAGCTTCTTCCGGTGAAAGCTCAAAAAGATCATAGTGTATTAGCTTTTGCTCATTTAAAGATGCAATTGCACTGCTTTGGATATATTGGTTAACTGCAAAATTAAAAGCAGCACCTACCAAAAAAAATGACAAAAACAACAACACAGAAAATATTGCCAAAATACTTGTCCTTAAATTGCGTTGTATAGGTTTAAGTGGCATAATCATCTCTTCCTATGCTTCAGAAGCTGAATCTTTCTTTTTATTATAATCTGCAAGTGCAGCATCTTGTTCATATTTAATACGTCTAAACAAAGCTTTTACCCGCATTACTAAAGTCATAGGGCTTATAGGTTTAGTAAAAAAATCATCACAACCTAAGTCTAAGCCTGTTTGATAATCCAGGTCACTGTCACGGGCTGTCAACATAAAAATTGGCACATGGCTTACTTTTCGTAAAGCTTTACAACAAGCAAACCCATTAGAACCAGGCATCATTACATCCAAAATAACTAGATCTGATGGCTTTTCATTAAATTCTTCAAGAAGCAAGTCACCATTTTCAAAAGCACAGACAATATAACCGGCATTTTCTAAAAATGTCTTTATAGCTTCCCTAATATCTTTTTCGTCATCTGCTATATAAATTATTTTCTGTAATTCCATATTTTAAACACCCCTATAATCTAAAAATTATCCCTGCAATCCCTGCAACACAAATCATCATAAGAGGAGAAAAACGCTTAATAAATTTTTGACCAATTATTAGAAGAGCAAGCAATATCAAAGGAGGTATGGATATTAAAAATTGTCCTGAAATTCCTGTATTGAAAATTGTAAAGTTTGCAATTTCTAAAGCAGCAGCAGCAATAAGTGCTGTTACAGCCGGGCGCAATCCATAAAATATATTTTGTACATACTTATTTTCTCTAACAGTAGTAAGGATCCTAACTATTAAAAGCATCATAATAACACCGGGGGCAATTAACCCTAAAGTAGCTGCCAAACTGCCAAAAACACCGGCAGCTTTAAAACCCGCATAGGTAGACATTTTTATACCAATTGGACCGGGTGCAATTTCTGAAACTGCAATCATGTTAACCAGCATTTCATGTGTATACCATGGATATCTATCTGCTAAAGAAAATAAAAACGGAATAGCAGCAAGTCCGCCTCCAACAGCCAAGGAGCCAATTTGGAAAAATTCCCAAAATAAAATAAGATAGATCATAAATCACTTCTTTCCCGCAAATTATGTCTAACAACAAGGCCAAATATACCTCCTGCTATTACGGGAATTACAGGAGAAATTCCAAGCAATATAAATGCTGCCAATGCTACAGAAAAAATTATGGCACCTATCAGATCTTTTACACCTGATTTCCACATTTTTATAGTTGCATCAATCACTAAGGCCAAAACTGCCACGCGCACCCCGTTAAATATATGGGCAACTAATTCAAACTCCATTAATTGGTCAATAGTAACAGCAATGATCAAAGAGGCAACTACAGCAGGAAAAGCCACTCCAAGAGCAGCTGCTATGCTACCAATAGCTCCACTATGCTTATAACCAATTAATGCAGAAGCCTTTATAGCAATAATCCCCGGCAAACACTGGGCTATAGCATAATAATCTGTTATTTCTTCTATTGTTGCCCATGCTCGTTTATCAGCAACTTCGCGGTGGAGAAGAGGCAACATAGTATAGCCTCCTCCAAATGTTAGTAAGCCTATTTTAACAAAAACGAGAAAGACTAAAAATATATTTTTCATATCTTTATTATGCTACAGGATAAATCAGGTGTCAAATTTTCATATAAAAATATATGGATTAGTGCTGGAGAGTATACTTTCCTAACAATTTTTAAAGCATTTTACAAAACATCTACCCTATCCAAACGTTATTTCCCAAAATAATTAGTGGTTGTGTAGTCGAATTTTGTCAAAAACAAGTGCAAATGAAAAAATCGAAAAATTATCAATTAGGTTTACATTTTTTTTCAATTATGTTACAGTTATGAGATACTGGTACCGTTGAAAATTTCTTGTGAAAAAATACTTGGAATTCATCGGTACATAACTAGTCAATGTATAGCAATTTTACTTAGCGGTAGACTAAAGAAATACGAAGTCTCTATCAAGTTAAGTTGCTAAGTTTTGAAGGAGGAAATTATGTTTAGAAAATTTGTTGCTATTATGATGGTTTTGGCATTGGCTTTAAGCCTTGCCGGATGTCGTGGGCAGGCTACGCCACCACCTGCCGCTGCTCCAGAAGCTACGCCCACCCCTGCTGCTACACCTGCATTGGGTGAGGGAGCTGATATAATTGAAATCGACGGCTGGAGAATCGGAATAATAACCGGAACAGTATCACAGGGCGAAGAGGAGTATTTAGCCTCCCGCAATATGGAAGATCGTTTTGGTAGCGATCATATTGTAAGAGCCACTTATCCTGATGCATTTGGTGCTGAAATGGAAGTAACCATTGCAAATGTATTATCCTTGGCAGATGCCGGGGCACAAGCAATCGTATTTGTACAGGCTGTTCCCGGTGCTATTGCTGCTATTCAATCCACTCGTGAGCAATTTGGCGAAGATATATTCTTTTTTACAGGCACAACCCATGAGCCTCCTGCCGAAATCGCCGCCCATGCAGATATCGCTATTAATCCTGATGACCTCGCTATGGGTCGCGTAATTATGGAACAAGCTCATAGAATGGGAGCAGAAACTTTTGCCCACATCTCCTTCCCACGCCACCTTGGTATGGAAAATATCGCGGCACGCCGCAATTTGCTTTATAATACAGCCGCAGAACTTGGCATTAACTGGGTTGAGCTGACCGCACCGGATCCAACGGCTGAAGGTATCCCGGCTACACAAATGTTCATTTTAGAAAATGTACCTCGCTGGATTCAAGAGCATGGGCAAAATACAGCTTTCTTCTCTACCAACTGTGCTATGCAAGAGCCTTTGATGACTCAAATTGCTGAATATGGCGGATTGTATCCATTGCAATGCTGCCCAAGCCCATTCCATGCATTCCCTTCAGCTTTCAATATTTCAATGGCGGGCAACGAAGGCGATGCAATATTCCTTATTGATCAAATCCGTACTGAAATTGCTGATTTGGAAGCTTCAGGCCGCTTCTCTACCTGGCCTGTGCCTATAAATATGCTTTTGGTTGAAGTTGGTGTATTGTATTCCATCGAATTCTTAGAGGGTAATACTGATGGCCGACATGATCAAGCGACTCTCTTCAGAATCATTGATCAAGTGGCTGCAAGTTATGGTACCAGTGTTGATATTAATAACTGGCCTTTAGGTAATGGCGAATATATTGAAAATTTCTACCTGATTCTTTCCGATTTTGTCACATTCTAAACCTGTTTTTCATTTATTATGATGACATGCGGAAGTTGCCGCTATAAATTAACCGCCGGGTCTTTAAAATCCCGGCGGTTTTCATAAATGTTAGGGGTTGATAACTATTGCAGGACGAATATGTACTAGAGCTGGAGCATATACGCAAAGAGTACGGTGAAAACGTGGTGTTAAACGATGTATCGCTTAAAGTAAAACCCGGCGAAATTTATGCATTGTTAGGTGAAAATGGTGCAGGAAAATCGACACTGATGAATATTCTCTTTGGTATGACAGTAATCCGCGATACAGGCGGTTATGGAGGAAGTATCAAAGTTTCCGGGCAGGAAATGAAATTTATTGCTCCCACTGATGCACTTGCAGCCGGAATTGGGATGGTTCACCAAGAATTTATGCTTATACCGGGCTTTACTATCGCGGAAAATATAAAGCTGGGTCGAGAAGAAACTAATCCAACGGTTCTTAGTCGAATTTTTGGCAAAAGCATGGAACAACTTGATAGGGAAAAAATGGATCAAGATGCTCGCAGATCCTTAGATGCTATTGGCATGAGTATTGAAGAACATGTAATGGTAGCCGGATTGCCGGTAGGGTACATGCAATTTGTAGAGATTGCTCGCGAAATTGACAAACTTAATATAAAATTGCTTGTTTTTGATGAACCCACTGCCGTGCTGACGGAAAGTGAAGCGTCGAAATTATTGGAAGTAATGCAGCTTATTGCAAGCAAAGGAATTGCTATCATATTTATTACTCATCGTCTTTCGGAAGTTATGGAAGTTGCTAAAACAATGACTGTTCTTAGGGATGGCGAATTGGTGGCCTCAAAGCCCATTGCTGAAACCAGTATGACCGAAATAGCAGAATTAATGGTAGGACGGGCTGTATCTAGCACAGTGGATTCTGAAGGTGCATCTACAGATTTAGAAAATGCCGATGTGGTAGTAGAAGTCAGGGATTTGCATGTAGCTATGCCGGGCGAAACCGTTCATGGTGCAACCTTTGATGTGCGCAGGGGTGAAATTTTCGGCATAGGTGGGTTAGCCGGTCAAGGCAAAGTAGGTATCGCTAATGGAATAAATGGATTGTTTCCGGCTCACGGCACTGTAACTGTGTTTGGCCAAGAGTTGAATTTTTCTAAATTAGGTGATGCTTTGCACAAAGGAATTTCCTTTGTATCTGAAGATAGGCGCGGCGTTGGGCTGTTATTAGAAGAAAGTATAGCACATAACATTGTTTTTCGTGCCATGACTATAAATCGTGAATATTTGCGAAATTATGGTGGCATGAAATTGTTAAACCAGCGTCAAATTGATAATTATGCAGATAAAATGATAGAACTTCTGGACATTCGTTGTTACAGTAAGAAACAGAGAGTGGGTACTTTATCCGGAGGAAACCAGCAAAAAGTGTGCCTGGCAGCAGCTTTGACCATGAAACCGCAATTACTTATAGTTTCCGAACCTACCCGTGGTATAGATATTGGTGCTAAAGAGTTGATTTTGGATTATCTTGCAAAATTAAGGCGAGAAGAAGGACTTACCATTATTATGATTAGCAGCGAATTGAGCGAGTTGCGAAGCATATGTGATCGTATTGCTATCGTAGCCGATGGGAAAATTGCAGGTATTTTGCAGCCCGATGCCTCCGATGCCGATTTTGGATTGGCTATGAGTGCAGCTTTAAAGTAAAAAAGAAGATTAGAAAGAAGGTGGTACAATAATGACGATCAGTAAGCGTGAGGCTCCAAGCTTTTTGCAAGTTGCACAAAAAACTCTTTCGGATTTTGGGCTTCCCCGCATCATTATAATGTCCACATTTATTTTGTTGCTTGTTTTGTCTTGGGTCAATGGTATGAATGTTCCGTCACTTTTTGGTGATGTTTTGCGCCGCTGGGGTATGTTTGGAATTTTGGTATTAGCTATGGTACCGGGCATACGATGTGGCATTGGCCCAAACTTTGGTGTAACAGTAGGTATTACAGGCGGCTTATTAGGAGCCGTATTAAGTGTAGAAATGCGCTATATTGGAATGTTTGATTTTATTGCGCATAATCCAACTTTATTTGGCTTAACGGGTGCGTTTGTTGCAATTATCATTGGCGTGTCTGTTGCTACAGTTATGGGTATCCTTTATGGGATGCTTCTTAACAAGGTAAAAGGTAGCGAGATGGCTGTTTCTGTTTATGTGGGATTCTCTGTTGTTAACTTGTTTAACATGGTTTGGTTTCTTATCCCACTTACTGCCAGCATACTTCTTTTTCCTGCGGGTGGACAAGGCTTACGCCTTCTATTTAATTTACGGGATGATTTTGGAGGCGTTTTAAATAATCTTGGGCAGTTTAGGATATATTTTGGTGAGCACAATTCAATGAATGTGCCTACAGGATTGTTGGTAGTATTCTTTATATGCTGCATTTGCATGTGGCTGTTTACAAAAAGTCGTCTTGGTATGATGATGACAGCCGCCGGTTCAAATCCTGAATATGCCCGGGCTTCCGGCATTAATGTAGAAAAAATGCGTATTTTAGGTACAACAATATCAACTGCTCTTGGTGCGTTAGGCATTATTGTTTATGCCCAAAGTTTTGGTTTCATTCAACTGTACAATGCGCCGCAATGGATGGGCTTTTTATTGGTAGCTGCTGTGCTTATTGGCGGAGCCAGTATTAGGCGGGCCAGAGTCTTTGACGTTCTTTTAGGAACTTTTATGCTCCAGGGAATTTTAACAATTGCTTTGCCATTGATAAATGTAATGTTGCCTGACGTACCTGCCCTTCCTGAAATATTACGTTTGATTATTACTAACGGCATTATCTTGTATGCCTTGAGTAAAGCTAAAGGAGGCTGATGATGTCCAGGCAAATTTTAACGGAAAAACTTTTGGCGTTTTTCTTTGAAAATAAAGTAGCTTTAATGTTTTCAATTATATGTTTGGCTGCCTTTTTTGTTTCCGGCATGTCTACGTCTTTATTTTTTGGCGAGTTGGCTACCAGATTTGGTAGAAATTCCTTTCTTGTGCTAAGTTTGCTTATCCCTGTAATTGCCGGATTAGGCTTAAATTTCGGCATGGTTTTGGGAGCTATGGCTGCACAAATCTCCATTTTCTTGATTATTGTTTGGGGCGGAATTGGAACATTTGGTGTTTTTGCAGCAGCAACTGTTGCTACCCCTATAGCTGTTTTATTTGGCTATTTAGTCGGAAAGATGTTTAATTCCATGAAAGGCTCTGAGATGATTGGAGGCATGGTGACAGGCTTCTTTGCAGATGGGTTTTACCAGTTTTTATTTTTGTTTGTATTTGGTGGTCTTATCCCCATTGCTAATGAGCGACTTATGACTTCCACCGGGGTTGGAGTGCTTAACGCTGTTGACCTTGATGGAAACTATATGCGGCAAGCTTTAGATAATGTACCTATGCTTAACATCTTAGATGTAGCTTTTTGGGCTGTTTTAATTTTTACTGTAGCTACGGTTATTTTTAAGCTGATTAAAAAGCAACCACTTGAAATGTTTGGGTCAAAAGGGCTTATTAAACTGCTTGTAGTGCTTATACCTTTAGCCTTAGCCTATTTGCTGAGTTTTATATTTATGCCTTTCCACTACTTCCTTTATCAGGATCGTTTAGTTGGATGGATGGCTGTGGATATTGCACTTATCGGAATGGCATTGTATTGGGTGTATCGCTTGGTTCGTGAAAAGTTTATTGAAAAGCAGCCGGGTGTACCCTTTAAGCCTGTAGCATATTTAGTGCTTGTAATAATTTTATATTTGCTTACACTTCATCCGGAAATTTATGCCGGATTGAATCATGTGCAGATTCCGGTTTTGACCTATCTGCTTATTGTAGGCTTATGCTTTTTGATTAAATGGTTTATGAATACTCGTTTGGGTCAAAATATGCGTACTGTTGGACAAAACCGCGCCGTAGCCACTGCTGCCGGGATTAATGTGGATAGAACACGCATTATCGCCATGATTTTATCTACCTTGTTAGCAGCTTACGGGCAAATAATTGTATTGCAAAATTTTGGTGTAATGATTACCTACGGCTCTCATTTGAATATCGCACTATATGCCATTGCCGCTTTATTGGTAGGCGGTGCTACAGTTAGCCGTGCTTCTGTTAAACATGCATTAACAGGTGTAATATTGTTTCATGCACTTTTTATCCTTGCCCCTATCGCCGGTACCCAACTAATGGGTAGTGCATTGATTGGTGAATATTTTAGAATGTTTGTGGCATATGCGATTATTGCCGTTGCTTTAATTATGCACGCTTGGCAACGTACCAAAAGCAATAAGGCAAAATCAGCGACAGCTTAACGATTAATGATTAAAAGATGAAAAATAGACATGCCCGCTAACAAATCCATATGGAAGTAGGTTAGCGGGCATATCTATTGAAAAAACTATATTAAAAGGTGTAGGAAAATGAAAATCAAACAAATAATAAAAGCGCGTAGGCGACTATGACAGGTTCATCATAATCACTCACGCGCATAAATTCAGCTTCAGGATAATCCTATGTGGGGAGACCACATACAAAACTATCAGAAATACACAAAACAAATCTATTAACATTTCCGTAAGTTGTTAGCCATACAGAGTTGAAAACAAAGCCGGTTTATAGTATACTAACAGCGTTGCAGCGGCAAGCTAAACTTGTGCCTGTGAGTGACCTTTTATCACCTACAGCCTCCGTGACACCCGTCGGAAGGTGTCGCGGACGTTGCACTAAATGGCAAGCTTTTTTCTAAGTTTTCTTTTCAGAAACATTCTACCACTTTCCTATGAATAGTTCAAGCTATTATTTCATATTTTTTGCAAATCCTTGTTATTTCTTGTAAATTTACATAAACAGCTTATTTCCACTCGCTACGATAAATTATCTCATAATTTTTTAAGCTTCGTTTTCTTGGCTTCTTCTATGCTTTTGTTGAAATAGTACAATTATATTTATTTTTCAAACACTACCCGGGCGATCGGATATTTCCTATGAAAAAATCATAAGAATTTGACTAAGGAATAATTTAGGTGTAATATAACAACACTCCAAAATGTTAGGTGGAATAAATGTGAAAGCTATTATCCTAGCCGCAGGCGAAGGAAAAAGAATGAAATCTACTTTACCAAAAGCATTACATAAAGTAGCGGGCAAACCGATGTTGCACTGCGTAATTGATTCTTGTATAAAAGCTGATATTAAAGATATTGTTGTAGTCGTAGGTAATGCAGGTGCCGAGGTGCAAAAGGCAACACCATACCCCATTCATTTTGTTTGGCAAGATCAGCAACTAGGTACAGGCCATGCTGTGTTGTGTGCAAAAGAACATATTGCACCTGATGATAAAGTAGTTGTAATTTTTGGAGATACACCCCTTATTACTTCTGAATTTCTTAAAGCTTTATCAGCTTTTCAAGAAAAAGAACAGGCCAATGGGGTTGTTGTAGCAGCCAATGTTCCAAATCCTGAAGGTTATGGTCGGGTTTTTACCACCAAAGGTAATGTATTTGAAGCTATTATAGAAGATCGCGATCTTTCAGCAGACCAAAGATCTAACAGCTTGATTAACACCGGCGTGTATATGTCTACAGGCCGTGAGCTTTTGTACGGTTTAGAGCGTATCAGTGATAATAACAGCCAAAAAGAATATTACTTGACGGATGTTCCAAAGATAGTAAAGGAAGCAAATTATAAAGTAGCTGTTTATCAAGAGACAGATTTTACGCAACTTTTAGGTGTTAACTCCCAAAGACAGTTGGCAGATGCAAATTTAACTTTACGTAACCGCATACTTGATAATCATTTAGAAAATGGTGTGGTAATTTCAGATCCACTTACAACTTATATCGAAATGGATGTTGAGATTGAAGCAGAAGTGGTTTTACATCCCGGAACAATGCTTCATGGCAGTTGCAAAATTGGAAAAGACGCAGTAATAGGCCCATATACTCAAATTACTGATAGCATAGTGGGCGATCGTACAACTGTGCGTCAAAGTGTGTTGGAAGAAGCAAAAATAGGAAATGACTGTCAAATTGGGCCTTTTGCTTATTTGCGCAATGGGGCTGTTGCCGGAGATCGTTGCCGTATTGGTGATTTTGTAGAAATTAAAAACGCAACATTAGGTGATGATAGCAAAGCTTCTCATTTAGCTTATATAGGAGATGCCCGGATAGGTGACAATGTTAATTTTGGCTGTGGAGCCATAACTGTAAACTATGATGGAAAAGTAAAGCATTTGACCATAGTGGAAGATGGAGCTTTTATAGGTAGCAATGTAAATTTAATTGCCCCTGTAACAGTACAAACAGGTGCTTTTGTGGCAGCAGGTTCTACTATAGTTCAAGATGTACCTGCGGATGCGTTGGCCATTGCCCGTCAACATCAAACGAATAAAGAGGGCAAAGCAGAACAATATCGTAGAGATAAAAATGAATGAAAAGCTAGTATTAAATGAAAAAACAATTGCGGATTTAACTTTTGAAGAACTTTCCCAAGTATTGGCACGGGAAGGCGATATAATCACTCGCAATCTAATAGAATTTCCTCCGGAGCCGGAATCCGCCGAGTTGTTAGATCATGAATTGGCAACCCGTCTTTTAGTTTTACCTCTGGAACAGAAAAATGATCGCTTATGGATAGCAATGCAAAATCCATTAGATTATCAAGTTATATCTGACCTATACGAAGCAACAGGAATATTCATAGAACCGGTGTTAGCAAAAGAGTCTGATATCCGTTTTTTTTTAAATCAATTATATAGCTCAGATCATATTAAAAACATAGTCTCTCAATTTTTGGTAGACAAAAACCTACGCAAAAATCAATATCAACTAAATTCGGAACTTCAAGCCCAGCTTCAGAGTGCGCCTACAGTACAGTTGGTGGATTCTTTAATTGAATCTGCTGTTCTTTATAGAGCCAGCGATATACATATTGAGCCTTATGAAAATATACTTAGGGCGCGATTTCGTATAGATGGGCAACTTACCAACCCTCAAAAAGTGAGTATTGATTTGTTACCTAATATTATTTCCCGGCTCAAAATAATGGCTGATCTTAATATTGCAGAAAAACGTCTACCTCAAGATAGTAATTTTAGCTTAACTGTTCATAATGAATCAGTAGATTTTCGCTTGAGTACAATGCCTACACTTTATGGAGAAAAAGCTGTTATTCGCCTGCTATATGGCCAAGATGAAAGAATGTCTATACATAATCTGGGATTTTTCCCGGAAGATATGCAGGCTATTAAACGATTATTTAATAATCCTTATGGTGCTGTGATAGTAACCGGCCCCACAGGAAGTGGCAAAACAACTACGTTAACGGGGTTTATGTCTGAACTTAATAAAGATAATGTAAATATTGTAACGGTTGAAGATCCAATAGAAAATCCTGTTGAAGGGATAAATCATGTAGCTGTAGATCCAAAGTCAGGGTTAGATTTTCCACGGGCACTTAGGCATATTTTGCGACAAGATCCTGATATCATTATGGTGGGTGAGATTAGAGACCCTGAGACTGCACTCATCGCGGCCAGAGCTGCTATTACCGGGCACTTAGTATTAAGCACTTTGCATACGAATGATGCAGCGGGAGCATTTCCACGCCTGGTGGATATGGGTATACAACCTTTTATGGTAGCAGCATCTTTAAACGGCATAATTGCTCAACGCCTAATTCGGCAATTGTGCTCCGGTTGTGCTAAATCGGCGTCTCTATCTTCAGTTGAATCTCAAATGCTTAAACTGCCAAAAGATATGACGGTTTATGAAGCCAAAGGGTGCAATCACTGTGGGCAGACAGGGTACAAAGGGCGGTTTGCCTTATACGAATATGTAATTATTGACGAAACTATGCGGCATGATATGGCAGTTGAAGGCTATGATCCCGGTAAAGTAGATGCGATTATGCGCAAAAACATCCGTACTATGTTGGAAAATGGCATTAAAAACATCATCCTGGGTCGTACCACTGCCGCCGAAGTAATCCGGGTGGTGTTTAGAGAATGAGTGGCTTTTTTGCATGGTTTTCTGAGAAAGACGAAAAAGGTTTACGGTTTTGGGAACGAGATTTATTTGGAAAAGATCGCCAAGCAACGCCTGTAATGTTATCAGAACTATGTCAGCAGATAGCCTATATGATGGATGCAGGGGTAAGTATCAAGGATGCCTTAATAGTATTAACAGATAACCCTACTAAAAATCGTAGTATGCAGATTAATTTACAAGCTGCTTTAGATGGCATATTAGGTGGAAACAGTTTATCCCGATCTTTGGAAGAAACAAAGTATTTTCCTGAGTTTATGTGCAATATGTGTCGTATGGGAGAACTATCAAACGATTTGACCAATGTGATGTTTTTATTGGCAGATTACTATGGGGAAACAGCTCGTAACCGTGAAGAAATTAAATCAGTTATGTTATATCCGGCAATAGTTACAGTTATGATGTTAGCTATGATATTAGTTTCAGTTTTATACGTGCTACCTCACTATGCTTTAATGTTTGAAGTTTCTGATGTGCCTTTGCCGGTTTTAACTCAAGTATTGCTGGGGATCAGTGATTTGTTGATAACTCAATGGTGGTTGGTTTTGTCTATTACTATATTGGTGATAATGCTTCCGCCAATATTTTTACGAACAAGCACAGGGCGGTCATGGTCGGAGTATGTTATGTTATATATACCACCTTTTTCTGTTGTATACAGACAGATGATAAATTTGCATATTGTACAATCTATGTCATTATTATTGCAATCTAACCGGCCTTTAGCAGAAGCAGTACTGGCTGTATCAAGCATCATTCAAAATAAAAAGGTAAAATATGATCTTCAAAAAATTGTTGCAGGCTTGCAAGAAGGAAATGATTTTTGGATACTGATTAGCAAAGTAGATTACATAGACCCCATTGTAATCAGTATGGCAAGAGTAGGTGCTGAAACAGGCAATATGGCACAAGTTTTTAATTATGCTTGCACATATAGTCGTTACCGCTTTCAGCAGATGACACGTCGGCTAAATAAATTAGTAGAGCCAACTATTACTTTGGTGCTTGGATTGATATTAGGTATGGTAATGCTTTCAATTATTTTACCTACTTTTGCTATGACAGAGCTGGTAGGATATTAGACCTGTCCGGTAAATCTAACTATGGCATATGTTGACAAGTGGCCATATAATAATTAAACTAACCAATGTAGCTGTTTTATTTTAACAACAAAGACTTTATTATATGAAGCCTGTTTGGTATCTTACTTTTTACAAAACAGGCTCTTAAACAGCTATAACATATGAAAAATGGTGATGATATGAAATGGATTGCAGGATATGTTGCTGCTGTATGTATATTGTTGATAATGATTGCTCAGTCAATTTTTATCCCAACTTTTTTTACACCCTTTATTAGCCGGCATTATGAACGGCGTGATATCCATGGATCCATTAATATGGAAAAAGAAGAGCTAATGTATGTCACAGGAGAACTCCTTGACTATATGAGGGGACGAAGGGAAGATTTAGTAGTACATGCCATTGTAGATGGGGTAGAAAGAGAGTTTTTTAGCGAGATAGAAATTCGACATATGGTAGATGTTTTATATCTATACGATGCAGGCTTTTTAATACGTAATATTTCATTTTGGATGTTACTGTTAATGATATTGGGCATGGCTTTTTTTAAGATGCCGATATTACCGGTACTTGCCCGTTGTTGCAGAGAGGTTGTAGTTGGCTTTTTAATTTTGGCAAGCATACTTGCCGGAGTTATTATTTGGGATTTTGACCGTGCTTTTGTGGTATTCCATCTACTGTTTTTTGATAATGACTACTGGATTTTAGACCCCGGTGTAGATCTTTTAATAAATATGGTACCACAGATATTTTTTGTAGAGATTAGCATTTTTATAGGAATATTGATGCTTATATTCTCTGCAATTATAATATTAACAAGTACTTTATATTTACGCTCACAAGGAAGTAGTGCCAAAATAGTAACCAGATTTAGATAAAGTCAGAAAGGCAAAATAATGGAAATTATACTCTGGATAGTACCGATACTCTGGACAATGGTATTGATAATGCTTTGGGTAATACTATTTTTAGTACTGTTTTTATTCCTATTTATTTTAATACCAATTAGATATTGTATAGAAGGCGATATTGGTACACAAAATTTATTAACGGCAAAAGTTAGCGGATTTTTTAGATTGATTAGTTTTTTTTACACCTATGCAGATTCAGAATCTACATGTATTATAAAACTTGGTTTTTATAAAATGGATCCTTTTTCTAAATCTTCCACATCAAAGCCCGATAAAAAAGAGAAACACCCTAACAAAAAAAGCCTACCTTTAAGGCTATCTAATGTTCAATACCTATTGACAA
>WQVX01000032.1 GCA_009785615.1 Defluviitaleaceae bacterium
CGAGGAAGAGCCGGAAGATGAGTATCCTAGCGAGGAAGAACCGGAAGATGAACATCTAAGCGAGGAAGAACCGGAAGATGAGTATCCCGGCGAGGAAGAGCCGGAAGATGAGTATCCCGGCGAGGAAGAACCGGAAGATGAATATTATCCCCCCTATTATGTTTATCCGGGTTTAGTACTCCCATATTATCCTGCTTGGCCGGGTGGTCACGAAGAGGGAACAGAATCAAATTTAAGAGTAAGTATTTCAGCAGCGGGAGGGCCTCATTATGCCGGTGACGAGATACATGTATATGTATCAACAGAGTTTTCAGCACCAACTCATGGCATATATGGAATGCCTGTGCCGGCGTATGCAACAGTAATAATTCCAATACCTAATGACAGGGTAATAATTACAGATTTTAATGGCTCTGATGCCAGTCAAGGTTTTGATCATGTAAGAGATTTAAGTTATAGACTTATAAGGATTTTTATTAACTTTAGGTTGATGGAGTTTAGGCTATTTGGAGACGATGGAACAGCAAACAGATTTATTGAATACAGGGCATATGAAGGCGCAACAGGCATAACATTCACCTTTATGTTTCCTAATGGTATAACATACAACGAAACGCTTGTGTTAATGCCTGAAAGTGATTATGGCTATGGAACGCTTGGCGAACAAACCATGTATGGTACAACTTTGAATGTACAAAGTTCCTTTGGCTGGGATGATGCAGACATAGTACATGGCACACATCAAGGCACTGCTTCAATTATCCCACCATCCGGTGATTCAACAAGCGGTACGTTAGATAGAAACATTAATTATCAAATAAGGGCTAGATCTCAAAATAGTGATTCAGGCTCAATATTTACAAGGGAATATGTAGTTCTAAACACAATAACATTCCCTAGAGGGGTGTATGTTGTTGGTGGGGCGCAAGATGGATACACATGGTTTGATGCCTATGATAACCCCATTGTACAAGTTGAAGGTGAAGAAGATGCAGTAATTACTCCTATGCCGGAAGATGGGCGTATAGTTGGCTTTGAAATCCGATTAGCTAAATATAATGAATCATATCGGTTGTATAGGAACGGTAGTATAGCTGCAACAAGGCTTCGAGAAATTGATAACCTTGACTTGATAGTCAACTTGTTTGCAGAAAATCTTAATGTGGATATACCACTGTTCAACACGATATTTTTAGATGCAGCCAATGGCACAACTATCGAAAACAGAATAAGAAGTGAAGTTACATTTACAGCTTTGCCTGTAGTAGGTTCGGCAGAACATGTAAACCGCTCTCAAACTTATACTGTTATCCCAATTCTTCAATCAAGTATTTCAGCAAGGTTAACTTCTGAAACTGAAAGCCCGGTACCGGCAGGTGAATTGATTGAATACACAATCGAAATCGAAAACACCGGCTGGGGAGATCAGTTTGTTGAAGTAGTAGGAATAATCCCAACTTGGACTACATTCTACGATGCTGACCCGGGATTTGAACCTCGTGACAACGAAGATGACCCTGTAGTATGGAATCTAATGTTAAGAGGTCAAGAATCCGTTAGCCTAACATTTTGGGTTAGAGTAAATAATGACATAAGGGATGGCGTTAACATCACAGGTAATGTAACTGTAGATGGTCGACCGCTAAGTATTTCTCATGCTACACCTGTGGCAAATCTGGAATTCTCATTGTCGGCAGACAGAGAAATGTACGAAATGGTTAGAATAGGTGACTCGATCACTTATACCATTACAGTTACAAACACAGGCTTAGGCCATACAGTAGTAGCTGTAAGTTCGCTAATACCAACAGGTACTACCTTAGTATCGTACTCTGCTGACGCTGCTTTAGGTGCTGCCTCTCCGGGTGCTCATGGACTGGGCTGGGATTTACCATTAAATGCCGGAGCTACAGAGAGTATTAGTTTCACAGTCATAGTTAATGATGATGTGGCAAACGGATTTGATATTTCTGCCACTGCAAGGGTTAACGGTACCTTCACCAATATGGTGACTTTGCGTACTCCCGTTGCAAATGTTGAAATTTCTAAAACCGGTGTATCAAATAATGACTTTGATGATGAAAGAGTCAGACCCGGCGACATCATCTCATACACAATAACACTAGAAAACACAGGAGAGGGTAACGCTTTAGTAAATGTATTCAATGTAATACCTTCAGGTGTTTTGCCGGATGCAAACAGCTTTACGGCTACTATTAACGGTGTACCGTATTATAGAATCCCTATAACTAACCAATCCACAGTATCCTGGCGTGACATATTTATGTCAGCAGGCGATGTAATACAGTTGATGTTTGATGTAGAAGTTACAACGCGAGTTAACAATGAAGTATTAAACAGTCGTGCTATATTGGATGTGCTTGGAACGGAAAGCTTCTCTAACACAATATCTCATAGAATTATTGTTCCGGAGTTGGATTTTCTTTTACAAGCTAACCCTCCAATAGGTTCTACTGTAAGCAACGGTAGTGTAGTAACATATACCATTACTGTAAATAATGCAGGTGATTATGTAGGACAAGCACACATTGTTGCTTCAATACCGGAAAGAACTACATTGGGCACTATTTTAGTAAACGGGCAACTTGTTAATGTTGCTAATCTTACTGTAACTGACGAATTTATAGAATATGTAGTGGATGTACCGGCAGGTGAATCCATTGACTTCTCCTTCCAAGTTACATTAGGGAACATGGTTGACGTATATAGGCTGGAACAAATATCGTATGTCAATAATTTAAACACGCAAATGGTTTATCATGTTCTGCCGTTGCCAATTTTAGGACAAGGAAAATCAGCCGTTATCAAACATTTGAATGATTATGGTGATCTTGCAGAACGTACAAATAACGTATTTGAAATTGAAGAAGGCGGCAGTATTATCATTTTTGACCCGGATTTAGATGCAGATGTTGATAGTAGAACTATCACCTATGTTTTTGAGGGCGATTACATCACCTACACAATCAATGTATTTAACTTTGGGCAAGGTTCCGGTTCGGTTGAGATCATAGACCTGATTCCTTATGGAACTACGCTTGTTGATGACTTTACACATGGCGGAAGATTTAACCCGGCTAACCGTACATTAACTTGGGATGATATCGTACTTGATCCCGCTACCTTTATAGGAAATGATGAGTATGGTAATCCGATTTATGAACCAAGCACTACAAGTGTTTCTTTTAGAGTTAGAGTTAACGAAGGTTTACGCAACGGCTTCAATGTTGCTAACCAAGCAAGTGTAAATGGTCAGGCTACTAATAGAGTAGACTTCTTCTTACCTATGGCTGATGTAAGAATTGCGCAATCAGCCGTGACAGAGCGAGACAGAGACTATATTGAAATACCTAACAGACCTCACCAATTTCAACCGGTTGGCTTGGGCGAAATAATCACCTATACAATTACACTTACAAACCAAGGTTTGGCAGATGGAAGTGTACGTGTTAGAAACCAATTGCCACCGGGCGTAATGTTTGGAGGTATAGTTGATGGCCCAGCACCGGCACGTTCCGGTACTACATCTCAAACCCTTACATGGAACGATGTAGCAGTGCCGGCACTTGCAGGGATTGACCCGGATGTACCTGCTGTAGAATTGGTTTTTGCAGTTGAAGTTTTTGGCGAAGAAGAGTTTCAAGCGTTAGTCAATTTTATGATGGGAAGAAATCCAAACGATAGTGGTTATGGTAATGACTCCGGCCCTATTGTAAATGATCCTCGTGATGATGGCGATTTCCCAAGGCACCCGGACGGCGTAAATATCAATGATACAGAGGAGATATTTAACTTCGCTGTATTAACAGATCTGCTTGATGGCAGAAACGATATGTTTTCAAATACCGTTCGCCATATGGTAGTACGACCGATATTTAGCTTTACCCTATCCGCTGATCCGGAAGCGATGAGGAATATCGAAGAAGTTACCTTGTTTGGATATGGGGTAGAAGAAGGCGATACAATCTACTACTTCATAGACATTGCAAACTCTGGTCACGATGATGGTATAGCTATAATATTTAGCGAAATTCCGGCATTAACTGAATTGATACGCGATAGAGCCTATATCGTGATGCTGGACGAAGATGGAAATGAAATAGATTGGCATGACGAGGATGGTAATGTCGTAAGAAGAGTTCCTATATCATCTGATGAATATTTTGAAACAGAAGGCAGAGGATTTTATGACAAAAACGGCGAATGGGTTTATGGCGTTGTTTTCTTCATGGAAGTTCCTGCAAGATCTGTTATGCGTTTTGCTTTTGCAGTAGAAGTAGGTCGAGTATACGATGGATTTAGAATTGAATACACAGCGTGGGTTAATCGCTTCCGTTCACGTACAATCTATCATTTTTCACCTATCCCAAGGGTGACAATAGCTCAATCCGCTAACCGTCCATATGCACATCCAAGGTTTAGATTTGATGATAGTGTTCCTAATGACGAAAGACGTTATCAAACATTGTGGCCAAACGGGCCGCTGGTTCCATATCCTTGGATATTGGATGAAAACGATAACACCTACATTGTTGGTATGCCAAGCCACCTTTCTAACGGGGTAGATCACCGTAGAGATGGTACAGGCGCATTTGACCCATTTGGCCCAACTGTAGTACGCCCCGGTGAAAGGTTAACGTACTATATTACCTTATGGTCAGAAAGTAGTCGCTCAGTGGTGGATGTTGTTAGCGTTCTTCCGTTATTTGTAAGCCCTGTAGCAGATTCTATAAGGATTGTAAATACTGCAAGCCCTGCTGCTATTGATATTAATATAGGGGAAATAACAACCTCTCAGGATGTTGTCAGATATCAAGGAATGAATGTTCCACGATATACGATTAACTGGAATCAAGTTCATTTACCAAGAACCACTGCTAATATGAACGCACCTGTTGTGCTGGCTGTAGATGTAATAGTACAAGTACCGCCACATACAGACGTGAGGATTATTGACCACTATAGCAAAGCTATGGGCAATTTTAGGCTACCGGACGGTTCATATAGAGCCGTGGATAGTATCACCAACAGAGTAGAGCATATTGTTATAAGAAGTGACTCCACTTTTGTTAAAACCGGTATAGCCGAAAATAGAAATGACCCATTTGTGCAGCCCGGTGAGCGTATTGATTATACCTTGCGCATAGAAAACAGTAGCACAAGTGCTCCGGACATATTCACAGTTACCGATACACTTCACTATAATCTGGTTGATGCGTTTGGCAGTTTCGATATAAGAAATACTATTTCAGCAGTAATACTTGATAGTAGCGGAAATATAGTATCTTCGGTTAATACTGCTAATCCAATTGATGCAAATAGGATTTTCACGTCTCCGGCAGGTTCTATGAATTTACCCGGGTTGCGCTGGTCTTACGACTCAACTTCCGGGACAATTACCTGGGAAGGTGGACTAAAACCAGGCGAGCGTGCAGAATTAAGGTTTTCAGCTATGGTTAACCCTGTTCATGAAGAAATTTATGGTGATTTGGTTATAAACCAAGGCTTCCTTAATGGAAATGGCTCTAATGGAGTAATACACAGGATTGTGTATAGAAGACCGGGCTCAGGAGGCATAGGCCTTACGAAGGTAAATAACCTTACTGTAAGGGCTGATGGTAGCCTTGTCGAACCTAACCCGGGAGATATCATTAGTTATGCTATAGCAATGGTTAATGAACAGCCGATTACTGCAAGAAATATGGTGATCGAAGATAGAATCTCAAGACACACAACTTTTGTTGAAGGATCAGACCAAATAATAGGAGGACTTGGTGGGTTTAGATATGGTGGTACAGATCCTGATACTGAACTAGCATTCGAGCCGGATGATTATAGGTATAACCCGGATAGATATTTTTATAATAATGGATATTTGGCTTGGGTTGTACATCTGGGGCCTTATACAGAATACTATGATTACAATTCTATAGTTGTAACCTATGACGTAGAAGTAAATGAACAGATATTAGAGGGTTCTATAATCATAAATAATGTGTTTGTTATTTATAACCCCGGTAGAGTAATCCGACGTGGTGGTAAAGTTATCCGCGGTGGTGGTGGGATTTGGACTAACGATAGAGGGCATGGTGGAAGCTGGGAGTTTGTATATAGCAACGGTGGCACTAATAGACATGATCGAGTTGTTATTTCAAGACCACGCGGAACATGGACAATAAGAAACCCTGGTATGATTATAAGTACACCGGGCGTGTGGATTTGGACTCCCGGACACTGGGACTGGGATCTGGGATATTGGGAATGGGACTGGGATCCCGGATATGTAGATCGGATTCCGGGTCGACCCGGACCGCCGTGGATACCGGGTGATCCATTACCACCTGTCCAGCCCGGAGACGTTGTCACTCCCAGCATTGTAGGTTTTGAAAAATACTCTACAGTTCCCTGGGATGGAGTAAATGAAGCAACAAGAAGGCTCAATTGGCACTATCCAAGCAATGCATCTGTAATTAGCAATGGTGACATTATAGAATACTTTATTACCCTATCAATTCCGCCGGGTGCAATTCCGGATGATTCTACAAACAGATCAAGATTTGTTAATGTTGTAGATCGTTTGCCGGATATAACAGTACGTAGATATGAAGATAGATTTTTACCGGATGAAATTCGTGCAGTTGTAGGACGAACAGAGCTTGTTGACGGTCCGCATATAACACGATCAGATCATGCGCCTGTTAATGTTGATTCGATGGGCTTTGATGGTAATCATCTATACTGGAACTTTGTAGAAGTTCCTGAAGGCGTAGAAGTTACACTGAGCTTTTCTGTTAGGGCTGAAGTTGATTTAGAGAGATTAACCTTAAACAGATATACTCAGCTATTGATTGAAAACAGAGCCTATGTAAATGGTAGGAGAACCAATTCCGTTTTCCACGAGATAGCAAGGCCGGCTATTGTAGCTGAAAAATTTGTGGGAATCGTAGAAGATGGTGAGCTAAGATGGGTTCAATCAACGGATTGGATTACGGGGCTTCATACTCCAACCCCTGATGAACAGATATTTGTAAACCATGGCCAAGTATTCCCATATAAAATTTCGTTGGGTAATGCAGGTTTTGGTGCCGGTACAGTTATGGTTCGTGATCAAATCAACAGTTTACTGCGTGTAGTTGAAGCTCAAATAGGCATAGACGGAGTGACAGTTGAGGCAATTAGTGCAATTGGCAACAGGGGTACAATAGCAGATCCTCGTGGCCTTGGAGGTCGTCTTAACATTGATTCCAACAATATAACTTGGCTTGAGTGGGATTCTATACGGGTTGATCCGGGTACAGCATTCATTCATGGTATGTTATATGACAGGGAAAATGAAGCAGACCCAAGAACATGGATTCACAGAAGAAACGACCCTAATGCTGATGATACAACCGTATCCGGTTTGAATTTTACTATTACTGATCCTGTAGAAATCATATTCTACGTTCAGGTAATAGGAGATCCGGACCAAGGTCAACAAATACCAAACCATGCATTGCATGATTTCCCTTACCTGGATATTAACGAAATGGCAGGTATGGGAAGGTCTAATCAAGTTGATGTATATGTACAAAGAACCCTTTTTGTAGCCAGACAAGAATCTGATCCTCTGCATATTGAAGATGGTGCAAGTATTAGTAATAGTCTGGTACGGGGTAGAGTAAGGCACGGCGATGAAATTACCTACACTGTTGAAGTGGCTAACGCCGGTGGTGCAGATGGTTATGTTGAAATCGCTATTCCTATACCGGAAGGTATGACATTTGCAGGTATGGTAAATCCGGATGATGGGTCTTTAAACCCTTGGATGCATCCTCCTGTAGTAGAAAGACGTACTGTCAGACAATTCGATGTTCATAATGTGCCGTTTTTCGCAACTATTGATGTGCTTGTTTGGTCGGCTGTTCCGGTTCCGTCATCTTATGCAGGCAGAGGTTTGCTTCCGGATGCAACCGGGCAGGTTGTAATTGGCCCGGTAGTGGATGACTATGGTAACGAGACAATCTATATAGCTATAGGCAGTGTTGCTAATACACATGCAACAGCACGCCTAATGCCTTGGTCTGAAGCCGGACGCACATCTGTTACTTTCATAATGGAAGTATCTGATGAAATGATAAACGGTTCTCGTATTGATAGTATTCCATCAGTAGTAGAAGTTCCCGCTTTGGACTTCGATATACCACTGGTGAACTTGCAACCAATAAGTGTTTATCCGGCAGTGTTGTCCCATTTTGTACCGTTAGCAGAGATATTTGGTGCAAGAACAGCTAGGTTTGTAGATACTGTTGGAAGGAACATCTATATTGGGCGTCATATCGTTGGGATGGATAACGGAGAACCTGTACAAGTTGATTTTGTAGAGATTGATGGCCGCTCTGCTACTCCTGAGGAGATTGAAACGATTTTTGTAGATCGTGGTACGGTTATAACGTACGATTTGACAGCATATAATTTTGGTTTGTCAAGAGGCAGGACATATATATGGAGTCAAATTCCTCTTCATACAACATTACTACAAAGTAGTAACGATATAGATCCGGACAATAATAATGTATTGCTTTGGACTGTGCATGTGGATGCTTATGATTCAGGTGAACCGGGTCAATTAACCAAATCCTTTACAGTGGTAGTTGACGACGATATCGCTAATGGTATCAGTGTAGAAAATGTGGCTATGATTGCCGGAAGGTACACCAATGAACTAGTATTTAACACACGTCCACCGGAAATATTTGCAACCAAGTGGGTTTCTGTAAATGGCGGAGAGTTTATTAATTCTGACTCTGTTACTGATATGTTTGGAAATCCCGGTATCCCTGTTACAGTGGGGACAGTAGTGGAATATATGCTTATAGTAAGAAACATAGGTGAAGGTATGGGGCTTGTTAGAATTGAAGACCAAATAAGCCAATTGCTTCATAATATAGGCAATATATCTCATGGCGGTACATTGGTTGGCAACACAATCATATGGGAAGACATTTTAGTTGAGAGAGAAATTAACAATATACCCGGCGAAGTCAGGCTGACATTTACGGCTACAGTGGGCTTTGATCCGTCTCTGGATATTCCTCCTCCGGAGCAAGGAACACTTATCCCTAACGATGCTATTTTCAATAATGCCAAAATTGACGATCTAGTAGACCCTGACATTGATTTTGGCGGAGAAATAGGTCTTGGTTTAGGAAGAACCAACATGGTTTATTTGGTGGTTCAAGCCCCAAGTGTCACTGCGACCCAAGATTCTGTTGTTGAACCCGGCGAAATGGTGTTACCGGGTGACACAATAACCTACTACATTACTATTAACAACAGTGGTGGAATTGATGTAGATGTAACAGTTGTAAACCCTATACCAACAGGTACCACGCTAAATTCTAATTCATTAAGCCACGTAGCTAATGTTGTGGACGGCGTAATAACATGGAACTTAACAATTGCTCCTTTGGAAGAGATTGTCCTAAGCTTTGCTGTAACAGTAAACAATGACATCTCCAATGGCGCACAAATCAGTAATGCTCCATGGGTACATGGTAGGGAAACAATACCGGCTGCTATCGTTCATCATGTGCCTTTGGCAGACATTAGTGGTGTATTAGAAGCTAATGTATATGAAGTAACTGCCGGGGATGAGATAACCTATACCATAACATTAACTAACACTGCCCCGGTAGATGGAACCGTTGTAGTATCAAACCAAGTACCTGCGGGGACTAACTTGGTACTTGACAGCATTATCCCAAGCAATGGTCAATTCTCCAATGATGTTATTGTATGGGATCAAGTAGTAGTGCCACGTAATGGCGGTAGTGTACAGCTTAGCTTCACTGTTACAGCGCAAAATCTTCCAAATGGTCAAATCATAAGAAGTTCAGCGCATTATGGCAGTGCAAGAACTAACGAAGTTACTGTTGTAATATTGGCATCAGAATTTAGAGGTGTACTTTCAGCTCAAGTAAACGATGATCCGGCTATCAATACAATCAGATACCGTGATGAAGTTACCTACACTATTAGGGTAGAAAATGTTGGGGATCATTTCGGCGTAGCAGTAGTTACTAACCAAATACCTAACGGTATGACTCTTGTACCTACATCTATAAGCAACAATGGAACGGTAGATGGGTATGGAATAATAACATGGAATCTGCCTAGCATTCCGGCAGGAGAGTATGTACTGGTTTCATATCAAGTTAGGGTTCAAATGCTTGAAAACGGAACGGTTGTACGCAACAATACTGCAATAGTTGATGGAACATTGGCAAATACAGTAGATTTGAGAGTGCAAGCACCTGTCCTTACAGCTACACTTATATCTGCTCCTCCGGGTCGTCAAGTTTTTGTTGGAGAAGAAATAACATTTACAGTTCGACTAACTAATAATGGTAACGCAGAGGTTGCTACAGATACTTACGTTATGATCCCGGGTGGCATGAGGTTTATCGAATTTGCAGGTGATACAGGCTCTAACTTTAATAACATCCTATCTAGGGCTGAATGGACAAATGTAATTGTTCCTGCCAACTCAGTGATAGAGTTTAGCTATAGGGTGGAAGTAACGGGGCTATACAATAATGGCACCCCAATTCGCGAAGGCGAAAGCATGACAACTGTAGCTAATATAACTAATCGGATTGCAAACAGTGGATTTTCAACTAACTCGATAGTTCATTCGTTTGCTCCGCAAGTAATATATCCGGGTGTTAGGTTGCAAGTATTGGGTAATACAAGGCTGGTTAACAATACTCCAAATAGCCCATTAACATTTACACCATCCATTAATGGTGTTGTACATGGAGCAGAAAGAACCGATGGTTTTAAACTGGGTGTTACGATTGATAACATCGGTGGGTCGCTTAATACCACACATGTTGCATTGGAAAACTATACAGTACGAGTGGTTATGCCTTCCCTTCATATTCTTGACCTAAGAACAGATAGAGAACCGGACTTAGCCCCACGTTTTATACCAATTATCAATGGAGTTGCGCAAGCACCTATTCCAATTCCGATGGAAAACGTGAATGTTATAGACAATCCGGATCCATTTGCGCCTTTATCTCATGTTGTTACTTTGGAACTTAGTGGTGATCAATTTAGATTACAACCTAACCGAAGTGCAAGAATTGAGTTATTCTCACAGGCACAATTGTCCGGTAACGCTGACCCATTATTCTTTACTGCAAACCTAATTCCAAATCCGGTTCAGGATTTTAACAGAAATAGGGTTGTAAGGGGCAGAGTAACGCAAGATGGAAATGCTTTGGAAGCCTTTGCCAGTGTGTTTATTGTGGGTGTTCATACCACTTTGGCACATATAGAAGTTGCTCAAGGCCGTTATTCCGCAAGCGGAAACAATCACGAAAACAACTTGATGCCCGGCATTTGGGGAGAAAACCTTGATTATACTTTGGTATTGCAGAATACTTCCCCGGGCTCATACAACAATGTAACACTTATTGGAAGAATGCCACACATTAACGATAGCGTTATGATTAATGCTAATATTCCAAGACAAAGTAACTTTGGTATAGACTTTGTTGATGTTGTGGAAGCACGGGTTAATGGTGTGTTAATACCATTGGACGAAGTGGAAATTGGGTATATGATCCATCTTGGCGATTTTAGCCCAAATCAGTGGAATAGTGGAGCAGGCTGGCAAGAAACCCCACCATGGAACCAAGGGGATGTTGGTCAATCCTACAGAATTCACTTCCCTAACCTTGAACTGCCGCCTAATGCTACACTTAGCGTAGTAATAAGAGCCAATGCCGCACCTGTAACAATGACCGGAGAAACAGCTTGGAAATCCTTTGCTTTCCAGTATAGGACAATGAGCACGCCAATTATGAATCTCAGATCTGAAGTTGCTGTAGTAGGTGTTGAGTTGGATTTAATTATTCCGGAAGATCCTGTTATTATAGCGGAAAACCGTGTGGTTTGGCAGAATGGTTGTACGATTAATGGGTGCAGTTCATGTAGTTCAATCAACTTAATGGATGGCGTTACAGCATATGACCCAATTGTTGATATCTCTAATCTGGTCATTATATCTCGGATTATTGACCCATCCGGGAACCCTACAGGTGAATTTGATGGCAACCAAGTAGGAACTTGGAGAATTGAATACTCTGTTACAAACGAAGCAGGAGTTACGGCTACTAAAGAGGTTACGGTAACTGTAAGACCGGCAATCGATAGGTTGAATGAACTTGTTACAGAAGCAAGGACAATGGTGCAAGCCGACTTTTTAGGCAACTGGGGAATGTTTCAAATGAGGTTAATAGCAGCAATAAATCTTGTTAATGATAGTAACATGAGAGACATAACCTTGATTTGCAGACATTATAATGATCTTCGTACAGCAATGAATAATCTTGTTCCAAGATAATACCAAATAATCACATCACGTTTAAAAAGTTGCGCCCATTTACAATAATTTTTACAGATGAACAGATGGGCGCAAACTTTAATAGAACTTCTAAAATGTAGAGGTTACAACTGAGAGGAGATTTAAAACATGCATAATTTAAAAAATAGGAAACGTCTCATAGGTTTAGTGATTACATTCATGCTTGTTTTTGCTACGGGTTCTGCATTTGCTTTTACTCCGGGCATAATTGATATTGCAGGTACAGTAAATATTACTGCACCTGATAATTTATATGTGGTTTGGGAAAATGTTGTAGCCGGTCCTGATTTTGAATTTATGCCTATTGTCCCGGCAGGGTTTGAAGTTGGTGCTATACATTCAGCTGGTATTGTAAGTGAGCGTGGCAGAACTGCTCAGCGCATCGAATGGGAAATGACTTTCTTTGAAGAAGGATTTGCTGCAATTACAGCATCGGTAAGAAATCATTCATTCCACCCTGTTATCATTACAGGGGCAAATGCTGAATGGGTTAATACTGCACTTTCCGGCGTTAGTGCCGCCGATTTTGGACTGATGGTTGATTTATCAACCGGAGGATTTGTAAATACAGTGCTTCCTCCAAATGAAACCACACAAATGACCGCAATGGTTATGTGGGATGGTACTATACCGGCAGGATTTACATTCCCTACAGGTGGCGAAGATGCATTTGCTGCATCTCTTGCAATTACATTTGATTATGCACCAGCTTCTTAATTAAACGAAAACGATTAAATGGACAGGTTTATTAATTAAGGGACTATAACCGGAATGGTAAGCGGTTTTCTTTTTTACTGCATTACCATTCCGGTTTTTTAGAGGGTAAGAGTTATGTGGATAAGATGGACAAATAGCCTTAAATTTACTGTGATAACATGCGTTATATTAATATCCATGCAGACTACTTTTATAATAGCCATAAATTCATTTGATGTTATACGTTTTTATAATTTGGCACTACGTCCGGCTATATATATTATGCTTGCAATAGCAGTATACACCTTCATGGGTCGTGACTTACGCCCTGTACATAAAGCTTATGAATCAAATATGCTTGCCATTTTATTAGTTGTAACGTTTGGGATTTTTATATTGGTAGCTTCATTCCTTGTTGGTGCAGGAACTAATATTATGACAGTAAGTTTTTCGGTTGTTATGCGTAGCCTTTGGGAGCGTGGATCAATTATATTTTTTGGGGAGCTTATTAGATATAAACTTATAAAAAATTCTGATATACAAGAACGCATGGGGATCATTTTTGCATTAACAATTACCCTTGCCTATGGACATATGAATGCTTTGCATCTACTGTTTAACGGCAATGCAATTGTTTTGGCAGTTTTCTTTGAATCTGTTTTTAAACCTATTGTTATTAGTGTTGCGGCAAGTTTTTTTGCAGTAAAAGGAAGCTTTATATCGGTTATTACAATAAGTTTTGCTTATACTATGTCACCATATCTTTTGCCGATATTGCCGGCTATAACACCACTTACTATGTCCCTTGCCATTTGCGGATTGGCATTTCTTTCAGCGGTCATATGCCATTTTATATTAAACAGAAATGCTCAACAAACGTGTGAAAAACGGGCAGCAAAATATGAAAAACGACATGGATATATTGTTACAACGTTGGTGATAAGTATTATTGCAGCTTTTTTTACAGGAATGTTACCTTTTTATCCAATTGTAGTTTTAACAAGTTCTATGACCGGGGCTTTTGACCGTGGTAGTATGGTTTTTATAGAAAGAGTACCGCAGGGCGAGGCTTTTGTTAGAATAAGCAAGGGCGATGTTATCCACTTTACAAGCCATGGAGGAGTTGAGTATATCCATAGGGTTATTGATTTTACATATGGAATTGATGGTGACAGGAAATATATAACCAAGGGAGATGCTAATGACTTCCCTGATCCGTTTCCGGTGGCACAAAAAGATGTTTTAGGCATTGCACATACATTTTTACCATTTATCGGATATCCGCATATATTTATCCGTGATGTTACAAGGCCATTTGGTTAGACATTTTAAAGTGAAGCGAGTGTGACACTAATGAAATTTTCTAAATTACCTCAAATATATATAGTTATTTTTTCATCTCTGGCTATTTTATTTGTGCTTTTATTTGCTTTTAATTATTTGGCAATGCACTTGCAGGATGATGTAAATGTTGGTTTATCCGGCAGAGCCAACATGGACTTTCGGGTGTTTTATTTGGATAATGATATATTCCCGGATAACCCTATCCCTCAAAACTTGCATTTTATCATGGCTTTTACAGATTTCATTGAGGTGGATACCGGTTTTTCAGCTCAACTTAGTGAATATGTAGAGTTTTATTACAGTTATACATCCATAAAACGTTTGGTCATACGCTATATAGCATCAGCAGATGGAGGAGCAACCGTTTTTGAGTCCTATTATCCTTTATCAAACACACGCGGAAGTTACAGTGGCCGCGAAATAAATTTGCCAACGCACACTTATACTATTTATCCCGGGGGATATATAAACCTTTATTTGGATTTTATAGAAGCTAAAATTCAGCAAATGGAAACCGGCGAGGGTTTGACTACTCATAACGCACGGAGTTTTTCTGCGGAAGTTTTTATTGATTTTACATATAACATAATTGTACCTGATTGGGGGATAAGCGAATCAATAACACGAGGTTATAGAGTACCACTCTCAAGTGAAGTTTATACTCTTGTGGCTACCGGTACCACTACATTCGATAATTCGGCAAACTTGAATGGTTCTCCAACACAAGCCACATTACCGGTTATTATCTTTTTTGTTGCAATTTTTGCAATTGGCACTTTTGGCTTATTTGTTAGCATAAAAAAGCTTACTGCCAATCCTAATAAGAACCAAGGGCAAATTGACATGATATTTAAAAAATATGCTAATGAAATTGTTTTATCCGGTATGCCTTTGCCCCTTTCGCAATTTCTCATCTTTCCTGTTAAAGATTTTGATGCATTATTAAAAGTTGCCATTGTTTTAAATAAACATATTATTTGCTTTCATAATGGAGAATTTGCAGAGTTTGCAGTAACAGCAGAAGGGTTTGCATATCATTTTAAAATTGGGCAGATCTAGCATGATTAGGCTATGAGCCTGTTCAAAAAATTCCGGTGGGCAATTTGCAATTTGCTGTACCTTTGATTATACTTTCTTCACTATAAATTTCATGCTACGGGAGGATAATCAATGATTACAGTAGGAATTGACTTAGGTACAAGTGGGGTTAAAATACTTGCAATGGATCAAACAGGCAAAATTTTAAAAATTGTCACAAGAGAATATCCCTTATATCAAAGTGGAAACGATTCAGAGCAAGACCCTGATGATTGGTGGAAGCAAACTGTTGACGGTCTGTGTGAACTAACTTCAGAATTTAAAGACATAGACGCTGTATCTTTTAGTGGGCAGATGCACGGATTGGTAGTTTTAGATGAAGAAAATAAAGTATTACGCAGAGCTATGCTATGGAACGACCAGCGCACCGGCTCTCAATGCGACTATCTTAATAATGAGATAGGACGAGACAAATTAATTGAACATACGGCAAATGTTGCTTTAACGGGCTTTACATTACCTAAAATCCTATGGATGAAAGAGCATGAGCCGGAACTTTTTGCGCGCATAACAAAGGTCATGTTGCCAAAAGATTATCTTGCTTACAAATTGTCAGGCCAATTTGCCACTGACGAATCTGATGCCTCCGGCACTTTGCTGTTAGACGTAAGCAAAAGAGCCTGGTCTCCTTTTATGCTGGATATCGCAGGACTTAAAGAAGGTCGATTGCCTAAAGTATATCCCTCTAGTGCTGCTATAGGTACAGTAACCGCACAAGCTGCACAAGAGACAGGGCTTTCAGAAAAAACTATTGTAGTAATAGGTGGTGGCGACCAAGCAGTGGGAGCTGTAGGAACCGGCACTGTCTCGGGCGGCATGTGCTCTCTTTCAATTGGAACAAGTGGTGTAGTTTTTGTAGCCGGTGATGAATTTGCAGTAGATAGAGGCACAAGTGCTGTGCATTCATTCTGTCATTCTAATGGACGCTATCATATGATGGGCGTAACTTTAGGTGCTGCCGCCTCAACTAAATGGTGGTTGGAAGATATACTTGGTACTAAAGACTATTCACAAGAGCAAATTGCCATTAAATCTTCAGATTTAGGGAATAATACAGTATATTACCTGCCTTATTTAAGTGGAGAGCGTACTCCTATCAATGATCCTTATGCTCGTGGTGCTTTTGTGGGTATGGCTACTTATACCAATCGATCCCACATGACACAAGCAGTACTGGAAGGTGTAGCTTACAGCTTACGCGATAATTTAGAAGCCATTAAAAATATGGGCGTAACTTGTACATCGGCAAGAATTATTGGTGGTGGTGCCAAAAGTCCGTTATGGTGTCAAATTATGGCTAATGTACTAAATTTACGTGTAGATAAAATTAACAGCGACGAAGGCCCGGCCTTTGGTGCAGCTATTTTGGCAGCAGTAGGGGCAAAAGCTTTTACTAGTGTAGAGGATGCTTGCAACAAATTGATTTCTGTTACCCAATCTTTTACACCGGATCCTGAAGCAGTGGCTCGCTACGAAAAACATTATCCTATTTATAACAACCTGTATAAATCCCTAGCGGGCACTTTTAGTGCTATAAGTAAATTATAAAAAAATTTATTCTGTACCGGAAAGCAAAAACCTTTTATTTAGGAGATAATAAATGAACGATAAAGGATCAGATTCCCCACAAGGAAGGAAACCGGGCGGATTTATGATGATTTTAATTACCGCTTTGCTTGTTACCTTCTTCATTAACATGTTGTTGCAAACACTCTTTAGTGGTTCAATTATACGCATTCCATACAGCGAATTTTTGGAGTTAGTGCAAATTGGTTATGTTGAGCGGGTAGAAGTTCAACCGGACCGATTGATAATTACAATGCAAGAAGGATATATTCCCGGAAGTATCGCAGAGAGAAGTGCAGCAGAGGCGGACTCTACTCTTTATGAATCTGATGTTGTTCCTACAGGTCCTTTTAGCTTTTTGGATCAAGTAAGGTTACAGACAGACCAACGGCTTGCCGCGCAGGCTCCTACGCAAGTACATTCCGGACAATACTATACCGGATGGGTAGAAAATCCTGAGCTGGTATCATTGCTTACTGCTCATGGTGTAGAATTTTCTGCACCTGTAAGCAATAACAATGTGGTTTTAGATATTGTTTTGCAGTGGGTAATACCTCTTCTGATTATCTATGGGCTTTCTATGTTGTTATTTAGATCCCTGGCCTCCAAAATGGGAGGTCGGGGCGGCTTTATGTCCATTGGTCAAAGTAATGCAAAAATGTATATGGAAAAAAAGACAGGTGTAACTTTTGGAGATGTGGCAGGCCAGGAAGAAGCAAAAGAAAGCCTAACAGAGATAGTTGATTTTTTGCATAATCCGGATAAATACACAGAAATAGGAGCCAAACAGCCTAAGGGAGCTTTGCTTGTTGGCCCACCGGGTACGGGTAAAACGCTTTTAGCTAAAGCAGTAGCCGGTGAAGCTAACGTAGCCTTTTTCTCCCTGTCAGGATCAGATTTTGTGGAAATGTTTGTTGGTGTAGGTGCTTCCAGAGTACGCGATTTGTTTAAGCAAGCTAATCAACACGCCCCATGTATCATTTTTATTGACGAGATAGATGCTATAGGTAAAAGTCGAGATAATCAAATTGGTAGCAATGATGAAAGAGAGCAAACTCTTAATCAACTGTTATCTGAAATGGACGGCTTTGATTCTTCTAAGGGCGTAGTTATCCTTGGGGCTACAAACAGACCGGAAATTTTGGATAAAGCATTGCTTAGGCCGGGGCGTTTTGATCGGCGAATAAATGTAGAACTACCGGACTTAAAAGGTCGGGAAGATATTTTGCAAGTACATGCAAAAAAAGTGAAAATGGGGGCATCTGTCCAACTGAGAAAAATTGCATTGGCTACTCCCGGTGCTGCCGGTGCTGACCTGGCTAATATGATAAATGAAGCTGCTCTACGTGCTGTTCGACTTAATCGTAAAGAAGTAGCCCAAGAAGATTTGATGGAAGCAGTTGAAATAATCATAGCCGGCAAGGAGAAGAAAGACCGAATTATGTCCGAAAAGGAGAAGCGGATAGTAGCTTACCATGAAGTAGGCCATGCTTTGGCAACGGCTCTTGCTAAAAACGCCCAACCTGTTCAAAAAATTACTATCGTTCCCAGAACCAAAGGAGCGTTAGGTTATACAATGTATTTGCCGGAAGAGGAAAAATATCTTTCTACTAAAGATGAAATGCTTGACCGCATAACTACTTTATTGGCAGGGCGTGCAGCAGAATCTATTGTATTTGATGTAGAAACTACAGGTGCCGCAGATGATATACAACGGGCTACAAAAATGGCTAGATCTATGGTTTCTTTATATGGTATGTCTGAAAAATTTGGCCTTATGAGTTTAGAAAGTGTAGAAAGTAAATACCTGGACGGGCGCAATGTTCTTACGTGTTCTGAGCAAACAGGGGCCGAACTGGACAAAGAAGTTAATACAATATTGCAAGAATGCTACCGGCGCGCCCTTGATTTACTTAAAGAATATCGTAAAAAAATGGATCAAATTGCAGAGTATTTGTTTGAAAAGGAAACAATTAATGGTGAAGAATTCACAGAAATTTTAAAGAATGACTTTTATTTTGGATAATATTATTTAGCTTTGACCATTGTTGGTAACGCATTTATTATTAGTTTATCAATACTACTTTTTCGCATAATTAACTTAATTAATGGGAGATACCAATGTCTGAACTAGCTATAATATTTGACGGAAGTTTTGAAGGCTTTTTATGTACTATATACGCTTATTATTATGACAAGGTCACTCCACTATATATACAAACAGACAGTAGCCGCCAGCAGGCTTTAGGCGTAGAGGAATATTATGTAGCCACAGACTATGATAAAGCAGTACGAGTACAATCCGGAATACGAAATAAAATTTCTTCTCAAGCAGAAGATTATTTGGTTTATGCTTTTTTGTCTTGCTCGTCTTTTTCAGAAAACAATAATCACAACTGCTATTTGGATATGTTCCATTATGTAATACTTGGTTTTAAGGTAGGTAAAAGTGTAGACAATCATTTGCAAAAAGATTGTGTATTATCTGTCCATAAACAAGCTAGAGCAGTAGCCCGAGAAGCTCATTTGTTAAGCGGTTTTTGCCGTTTTGCTGAAACAAAGCAGAAATTATTCTACTGTTCTATTTCTCCGATTCATAATGTGCTATCCATTTTAGCTGAGCATTTTCAAGACCGTATGATGAATCAAGCTTGGATAATCCATGATAAAAAAAGAAATAAGGCGGCCATTTATGATGGCCACCAATATGTGATTGAAGATGTCCCTAAAAATATCAGAGACGTAAAATTAGATTATGATGATAAAGAAGAGTTGATACAAAGCTTATGGGGAACTTTCTTTGATAGTGTGTCAATTAAGGAACGAACTAACAAGTCACTCCAAAGAAATAACCTTCCCTTACATTTCCGAAAATCTATGGTAGAATTTAATAGAATTTAGCTTAATATTTTCTATACAGTCCAATAACCTTACCTAATATTGTGCAATCCTTCATGATAATAGGAGCAAAGGCTTTATTAGCCGGCTGCAAACGAATATTATCTGCCTCGCGATAAAAAGTCTTAACAGTAGCAGAATCATCTATCATTGCAATTACAATATCTCCATTAGCAGCAGTCTGTTGCTGACGTACAAGTACCAAATCCCCGTCTAAAATCCCTTCATCAATCATACTATCGCCTTTTACATGCAGCATAAAACAAGAGTCGTTTTTTACATGATCCACCGGGATTGGAAATGTATCCTCAATATTTTCTTCAGCCAATATGGGAATGCCCGCTGCTACTTTACCTACGATAGGTACATTTACTAACTCATGTCCACTATTATAAAAATCGTTTTCCAATATTTCTGTAGAACGATTTTTTGTAGGCGAACGTCGTATATAGCCTTTACGTTCCAATGTTTCTAAGTGAGCATGTACTGTGGATGTAGAACTTAAACCTACCGCATCACATATTTCCCTCACTGTAGGAGGGTATCCGTTTCTTTTAATTTCTTTTTTAAGAAAATCCAAAATCATCTGCTGTTTGGCAGATAAATGGGGCTTAGTGTTTCCGATCACATAAAACACCTCCAGGTTTTATCAAATTATAATAGTAGACCTCTTAGAAGCTGTATTTTTAGGTCTAGTAGATATTACTCAAATTTTCTCATATTATATCATAACGTGGAAACTTTTCAAACAAATGTTCAAACTATCTCAGAAAGAAAATTTTGTTGTAAAGAGTGAAGGTTTTTGTTTGAAAATTCTAAGAGATCTTTTTTAAAATGGGGGTTAAGGCTCTAAAAAGGCCATAACCCAGTGTTACAGTAATCCCACCCTTTAATAAATTAAATGGAACAATGGCAAATAGTACTAAGGTAAATACGTCTGTCACATTACTATTAACTGCATTTGCAATTTCAAGTATTCTATCCATTGGTATAAATATTTCGCTATATAGAGGCAGCAATACAAAATAATTCATTATAACTGCTACGCTAACCATTGTTACTATGCCTACTGCACTGCCCATTAAATATCCAAAAACGTTTTTGCGTTTTTGATAAATAAAGCCGATTGGAACAACAAGGGCTGTTCCAATAACAAAGTTAGCAAAATTACCTACCCCGCCGGTATTTGTTCCAAAAAGGATAGGATTAAGTAAATTTTTTATTAAAGAAGATAACAGTCCAACCAATGGGCCTGATGTGATCGCACCTATTAATGCCGGAAGATCGCTTATGTCTAACGATAAAAAAGCCGGAAAAATAGGTAATCTTAATTCAAATTGCATTAATACGCTGCCAATTGCCCCTAGCAAAGCCGCTCTTATCATCACTACGGTAGGCATTTTTTTGTTTTGCATAATGATTTCTCCATTTCCAGGGCTTGTAGTCAATTAAAAAAGCCCGGTGCAAAATAGTTTACACAGGGCAAAAGGTGCAGAATAAAGTACCAATGTCATAATTAAAATGACTTCTTCCATCCAGACTTAGTGCATTAGCACATTACTGTCGGTCCCGGAATTGCACCGGGTCGGCATCTGATAAAATCAGATGTTAGCGGACTATAACCGCCGGTCGGGAGTTTCACCCTGCCCTGAAGTAAATATAATTTAATTTTGTAATCAGTATATGACAAATACCAATTAAAATCAAATTAAAGATTTATTAAATTTATTAAATTTCTAATCCAAAATACTCTACTGCATTGCGATAGCATATGTCTCCCATTATTTGATTAAGTTTTTCAGTATCATTAGGAAATTCTCCATTATCTACCCAACCAGCAATAAGTTGTGCTAATATCCGGCGGAAATACTCGTGGCGAGGATAAGACATAAAGCTGCGAGAATCCGTCAACATGCCAATAAATCGTGATAATACGCCACATTCTGCTAACGTAACCATGTGCTTTTGCATTCCAATTTTTGTATCGTTAAACCACCAAGCTGATCCCCACTGCATCCTGCCTTTAATACCATTACCTTGAAAATTACCTATCATAGTAGCAAGCATTGCATCGGATGTAGGATTAAGCCCATATAAAATGGTTTTTGGCAATGCATTTTTTGCTTCTAATGCATCTAAAATTTTGGCCAATGGGCTAGAAAATGTTTCATCTGACATAGAATCATAACCTGTGTCCGCCCCTAATTTTTGTACCATACGAGTATTATTGCTACGTTGGGCACCCATATGAAGTTGCATAACCCAACCTTTGGCATGGAAAGCTTCTCCCAGCCATAACATTAGGGCAGTTTTGTATTGGTTTACTTCTATAGGATTTAAAGCGTGTCCATTAAATGCCTTTTTTAAGATACTATCTACAGCTTCTTCAGATGCAACAGGTACAAATACCGGCGGATCTAAAGCAATATCTGAACAACGGCAATCCATTTCATGGAAAAAGTTAATTCTATTATTAAGGCTATTTTGCAAATCTCTCCAGCTTTCAATAGCAAAACCGCTTGCATTTTCCAATTTGCCGATATATTTTATAAAGTCAGGAGATTCAATATTCATGATATTAGATGGGCGCAATGTAGGTTGAACTAAAGGTAATGAAGCATCTTTTGCCCTATGTTCTGCCATTTGCTTATGATATTTTAAATCATCTATAGGATCATCAGTAGTTCCTATTTGCGCTACATTGAATTTTTTGAAAATACTCCAAGCAGAAAAATCTCCTCTATTAATTATAGCATTACAATGATCATAGATTTTACTGGCCATATCTTTAGTTATAGGCTTATCATAATCAAAATAACGCTGCATTTCCAGATGAGTCCAGTGATATACCGGGCTACCTATGCAGTTTTCTATTGTAGCGCACCAATGATAAAATTTTTCTTCGTCTGTGCCATTTCCGGTTATGAATTTTTCATCTACACCGCTTGCTCTCATTAGTCGCCATTTATAATGGTCTCCTCTTAAAGCCAGATCTGTGATATTTGTAAACTGCTTGTTTTCAGCTATTTCTTGAGGTATCAAGTGACAATGATAGTCCACAATAGGCATGTCTTTACATTGGTTAAACAATGCCTCTGCTGTTTTACTGTTAAGTAAAAAATTTTTGTCCATGAAGGGTTTCATAAAGTGCTTCCTTTCCAAATTTTATTTAGTTTATTTTGTTAGGAATTTTTCTTTTGAAAAACTCTTTACAAAAATACAAATATGATTTATAATACACCTTAATTGGGCTGTCGCCAAGCGGTAAGGCAACGGACTTTGACTCCGTCATTCGAAGGTTCAAATCCTTCCAGCTCAGCTAAAACCCCCAAGAATTCAATGTCTTGGGGGTTTGTGTTTTAACACGTTATCAAAATTAACACATTCGAGTAACGGTTAATGCTTGTATATTAGACCTATCTGCAACCTCACTCCATTGTATTTTGGAAAACAGGTTAGCAGATAGGTCTATTTTGTTACCGGTTGCCCTCCTTTTTGCACAGTGTTAAACTTGTTCACTTGCAGTATGAACTAACTGAGTAGCCGTATTTTTATATAAAGGACTCTTGAGGTTGGATATGATAAGGGCAATTTATATGATGATTTTTTACATTTTGATAAAATGTTGGTGCTTCATTTATTGAAGTTAGGGTACATTTACCGTCTTTTTGATAGAAGCATCTGTCTACACAATTGATGTCCATGTAAACCCCTTTCTATATTTATATGTTACAATATAGTTACAAAGTTATTATGCCGCATATTTCATACTGCAATCCCCTGCAAATTTTGTTATACTTGGTCACGTGTGTAAGAGCCTGTTTAAAGTCTAAACAGGCTCTAAACACCGGCTAACTATTTTTTAAAGAAGAGGTGACATTTTTATGAACCACATAAGAAGAATAATGGTCATCTGCATGGTTGTTGTTTTGGGACATCTTATATTTATGAGTAATACAACAGTTAATGCGCAAGAAGGATCAATTGGACTAGTGGTAAATGGACAAAATGTCCAAAACATGCCAACACCCCCGGTTATTAGGCAAGATCGTATGTTGGTTCCCGCCCGAGCAGTTTTTGAAAGTCTTGGAGCAACTGTTGAATGGTATCCGGATACCCGTGCAGTGTACATACAGTACCAAGACAAAGATGTGGTTGTCACTATAGACAGAACAATTCTTATGGTGAACGGACATCCTACAGAAATGCCCGTGTCGGCACAAATTATTAATGGAAACACAATGATTCCTGTTGCAGCAGTAGCTGAAAATTTAGGCTTTGATGTTGACTTTAGGGATCGCACTGTTTTTGTAAACGCAGCAAGGGCAATTACTCCCGATAATACACAAAACTCTGACGATGATGTTCCTCTTGATGAAGTTTACTTTACCTCCGGCAATACGCAAGGTTCTGACGATGATGTTCCTCTTGACGAAGTTTATTTTACCTCCGGTAATACGCAAGATTCTGACGATGATGTTCCTCTTGATGATGCTTACTTTAATTCCGGAAAAGCACAAGGTTCTGACGATGATGATAACGATGAATATGAGTTTTATGAATACGATGGTGTTGATGATGAAGATGTTTATCGCTATGATGATGAAGATAATGTTACTACAGACCCGGAGCCACAACCGCCAAGCTCTGCTGCCCCTTTAACCTTTATCCCTAACCCTATCCCGGCGAGCATGGTATTACCGGCAAGAGATGTTTCGACAGTGCAAATACCTGTTATTTCTTATCCTGATACAACTATTGTTTTTGCAGGTATGATGGATCCTAACAATCAAGTGTATACTATAATGGCTTCTTCTCCTATCACAGGGGTAGAACGTACGTTATTAGCTGATAATCGTTTGGCTTTAGACATCGTTAACTCTACTACTACTTTAAGCGGAGCATTACCGGTACCATCATTTATGAGTGTTAGCGGTTTACGTGTGTCTCAATTTACAGAAAATACTACACGAGTAGTTTTCGACTTGGATAGTGGTACAGAGTTTAGCATAACTATCTCTACTTGTCGCACTACCATAACCCTAACTATCAACCAACACACATTGCAAGATTTTACTTTTGAAGCTGCGGACGGACAAGACAATATTGTACTTTCCGGAATTCGCTCTTCGGCAGTACGAGTTCAGCCCGGCAATGAACGGTTATGGATTCTTCTTGGAAACACACAATCAGCGATTAATGTTGATACACTTTTGGAGGGTAGTTTTGCAACTCATGCAACTTTGCACCGGTGGGGTTCTCATGCAACTTTATTAGAACTTACTGTCAATAATTTTACAGCCCACTCTATCATACAAACAGGCCCTAACGAAACAACCATCCGCTTGCATCCCGCTACTTATCGCGGTATACTTTATAACTTTACAGAACGTACCTTCCGTATTCCTAAATCTGATGGATTTACCATGTCCATTGATCAAATTGGTCATTTTGATCAATATCACCAGCGCAGGTATGTTTTGAGATTGCCATTAAATGCTTTAGATCATTTGGGTTTTGGAGATATTTTTATTGGAGATGTACTATTACACTATGTTTCCATTTCTCACAATGTCCAAGGAACTCAATTAACTTTTAACGGTAATCAAATATTTTCTTTGGTTGTAGAAGAAGATGCGGAATCTTACCTCATTAGAATTTTAAACCCACGGGAACGTTATCCACGCATAGTTATAATTGATCCCGGCCATGGAGGCCCTCGCCCCGGTACTATCAGAGGTGGCATACGAGAAACTGACCTTAACTTGCAGGTTACGCATAAATTACTACAATTAATTGCAGCAGACGGTTTTATTAGGGCTTATACCACACGTATTACGGATGTAGCTTTACATGAATTGAATCCTGCTGACCTAAGAGCACGAGCAGATTTTGGTAATCATTTTGGTGACATGTTTATATCTATTCATCATAACTCAGTAACCAATACTGCTATCCATGGCATAGAAACTTTTTATCGCGAAACTATCCATGATAGCTTCCGTATGCTTACCAGCCGTAACTTAGCAGATATTATGCATCGACACAAACTTGTTATGCTGGGATCTCATGACCGACGTGTACGCTCAGAAAATTTTGCTGTATTAAGGTACTCTACCATTCCGGCGGCTTTAGTGGAACTTGGGTTTATGTCCAACCCTCAAGAGCTTGCAAAAATGACTACCCCTGAATTCCAATGGCAAGCAGCTCGTGCAATATATAACGGATTACTGGAAGCTTTTATGTGGATACCTGAAAGATAGGCATTACGGCAGACTGATTAAATGCAAAAATGCACCTTCATCCGGAGGATACCACTCTTGAATGACAGGTGCATTTTGCTAGGTAGGAGATGATTTAATGATATTCAACACTTCAATCGAGCAGATGTTATTACGGCTTCCTGCATTGATACTTGCATTTACAATACATGAGATAAGCCACGGATTAATGGCCTACATACTTGGCGATTCTACTGCCAAGCGAGATGGGCGGCTTTCGCTTAATCCAATAAGGCATATAGACCCTATTGGCTTGATTCTTATATTAATTGTAGGGTTTGGCTGGGCAAAACCTGTTATGGTTAATACACACAATTTAAATAATCCCAAGATTGACATGGCATTAATTTCTATTGCGGGGCCAATTTCAAACTTTATTATGGCTTTCGTAGGTTTGATGATCGTGTATCCACTATTTTTTGTATCAGGGGTTCCGGCATTTATAATTCAAATACTACTGGCATTTGCTAGTATTAATGTAGTATTGGGAGTTTTTAACCTTATACCTATTCCACCGCTGGATGGCTCAAAAGTTTTAGCAGGCTTATTACCTGACAGATTTTATGGCATGTTCCTCTCCTTTGAAAGATTTGGTATGATAATATTGATAATTTTTATAATTACAGGTGCAACCACTCAAATTGTAGTACCAATAACAGGAGCAATATACTCTATGCTTTTTTCGGCTGTGGCAAGTATATATGGCTTGTTACTTTAGAAACTGTGTTCAGATATATTCTTACTTACAAAAAAAGCAGAAGATTTTTGTGAAACATAAAAAAATCTTCTGCTTTTTATTGCAAATCAACCGGTCTCATTTTGTCATCGGTTGAATACTGTATATTGCCTTTTTTAAGCCATTATTTTACTCTGACAAAGCTGTAAAATCGCAAAAAGTCGAATTATATCCATAAATTACCTTTTAGTAAGACTGAAAATGTCGTTATACTAACATAAAATCTTAAAGTAATTGAACGGAGTCCTAACAATGATGAAGAAAAAGTTGATAGCTTTACTAAGTTTAGCTCTTATCACCATACTTTTTAATGCCTGTGGCAATGATGTAGCAACGCCCTTAACAAATCAACAGCAGGATAGTGTTGGTGTATCTGTTGCAAGCCGGGCTGTTGATTCCATCAGTGCATCCGACCTAGCCAACGGTGCGCAAGAACAAGCAAGTGCTGTAGAAGAGCTTAACGCTACCATTGATATAATAAGCCGGCGAACACGGCAAAGGCTTTAGTGTGGTTGCAGAAGAGGTGCGTACTCTTGCAGGGCGTAGCCAAACATCCGCTTCAGAAACCACCAACCTTATCGAAACTTCCATTGACAGGGTTGAAAGTGGGTCAAGCATTGCAGAATCCACATCAAGATCTTTAGATATCATCGTTAATAACGCAAGCGAAGTAATGGAAATTATAAATAACATTGCAGTAGCTTCAAAAGAA
>WQVX01000033.1 GCA_009785615.1 Defluviitaleaceae bacterium
CCCCAAATCTTCTAAGTCGCTCATTTCGTTGCGGATAGTAGCAGAGCTGATACCTAAGTCGTATTTTTTAGCAATTGTACGAGAGCCGATGGGTTCTGCTGTTGCAATGTAATCCATAACAATAGCTTCTAAAATTTTGGTCTTTCTGTCGTTAAGAATCATATGCCACCCCCCTGTCTTATAATACGATTTTATGTCCCTAGGTTTATGTTTTGCTATATTTTGCTTTGTTAGCACTCGTGTTGGTTGAGTGCTAAGCAGACACAAGATACCATTCATTAGGAAAGATGTCAAGGATTTTTTTTAATTTACTATAATAATCGCATGGGCTGAGAAGTATTGCCCCAACGCTACGGCGGCCGCCATTGACTGCTCTGTGTGTCTAACTTTTGATCCATTCAAAGTGATCTATCCAAAGTTATAGAAAAGGCTTTCTGATACAGGCTTACCGGTAGCCTGTTCTATAGCTTTCCGATAAATTTTCATTTGGGTAGCATAGCGGATATGAAGTGTTTCCGGGTTGACAGAGTTTTTAAAATCCACCAAAACAATTTCGCCATTTGGTGTTTCAAAGTAACAGTCTATGATGCCATGAACTAATATGGTTGCATCGGTTATATTGTTGTTGTATATGTCATCCGGAGAAAGACCTATTACAAAAGGGATCTCTCTGTACAATTGTTTTGCAGACCGCATTCGGTCGGCTAATGGAGATGCAACAAAACGCTCTAGTTTTTTTATGTCTACAATCTGAGATTCTTCCTGAGTGATTAGCTTTTTCTCAGCTAATGAGTTGATCAGCTCTCTTATTGCATGTGTATCTATGTCACGGTGAATATCCATATGTTCAACTATCGTATGAAGTAAAATCCCCATTTGTATAGGTGTTATTTGTGCTGCGGCCTGCTTATAGAATGCAGGAGCCTCAAATTCCACTTCCTTTTCATATGCGGAAATACTATCGGGACTTGTTTCTAATGCAAAAATGCGTTTAAGTTCCGATATAGCAAGCTTTGAAGGCAAGAGCGATTCTTTTTTATCATGGTGATAAGGCATATTGACTACACCGGTTCCTATTGATGCCATAAAAGACGTGGGTTCCACAGAAGAAATATTAGCAACACTGATTCTATGCTCTTGCCAAGATATTTCATTTTGATCTTGCATTACACAAGGCATTAGCCAATCCAAATAACATTTTGCATCTCTTAAAGCATAATCGGGCAATCGTTTGCGATCATCAGCATCGCTTATGGAAGATACATTTTGCCATTTTTCCAACCTGGTATCTAAATCTGTTACACATCCTGTTAAAATCAGCTTTTCTTTAGCTCTGGTCATTGCTACATAAAGCACTCTTAGTTCCTCAGCCACAGCTTCCCGTTTACGAAGCAAAGCCAAAGCCAGCCGGGAAATAGTGTTGGAGCGGGTGCGTTGCTCTAAATCTGTGTACGTGGCTCCTATACCAAGAGCCGGATGCAGTATCACGTCCATTTTTTCATCCATTTGGTTAAATTGACGTCCCAACATGCTTACAAAAACTACAGGAAACTCTAAGCCCTTGGATTTGTGTATGGTCATTACTTTTACCACTGATTCATCTTCGGGTAAAATCATAGCAGCTGGTTCATCCTCTGAATGAGCTTGTAGCCATTCTATATAGCGCACAAAATGGAACAAGCCTGTAAAGCTGGTAGTTTCGTACCGGATGGCCTTTTCCAACAATAAGCGCAAATTAGCTTGGCGTACTGCACCGCCTGACATTAATCCAAAACGATATGGCAATAGAGTTTCTTCATATAACAATCCAATTAAGCGGCTAATCGGCAGTATAATTGCTTTTTTGCGCCAATGGTTAATATTATTTAACAACTCTTGAATACGATTGCACAAATTTTCATTTTCGCCTGATTCCAGGTAAGTTAGTAAGCAATCATAATAGTCGATTGTGACATTTTCAGAAGTATCTCCGGTACTATCTCCATGAAGTCTAATCTCCAATATTTGGTCCGGGGTGAAGTCATATAGACGCAATACTGCCAACAAATCTATATCCTGCCGTGGATTATCAACTATTTTCAAAAGACTTAGAGCTATCATGATTTCCGGAGTTTCAAAAAAACCGCCGGGTGTTTCAGCTACAGCGTTTATATCTTGTAATTTAAGCTCTTCTGTAAGGATGGTAGATATTGATTGCGCGGATCGTGTTAATATCACTATATCTTTATAGGAAATGGGGCGGTCAGTTTCGGCAGAGCTTTCTATTAATTCTCCTATTCGTCGGGCTATTATCCGGGCTTCATGCCGTATTTTAAGTGTAAGTGCATCGGTAGTTCCTTTGATATCTTCATTTTCGTCAAAATCTTCATCATCTTCATTTGACCCGGTTATTGCCTCAACTACATGAAGTTCAGTTGTATAAAATTTTTCTGATACTTTTGTTTCAGGAAAAACCGCACCGGGATATAAAGCGGCTTTGTCGTTGTATTCCGGGTCGCGCATTAGGCGGTAAAAAAAGAAATTAATTGCATCCAGTACATTTTTGCGGCTGCGAAAATTTCTTGAAAGGATAACTGAGTGTACATCAGGATTATCAATTTTATTCAAAAATAATTTAGGTTGAGCATGGCGAAATCCATAAATACTTTGTTTTACATCTCCCACCATAAAACGCCTGTTATCAAAAGTAAAGGCGGACAATATTCGTTCTTGAACTTCGTTAGTATCCTGGTATTCGTCAACTAAAACTTCATGAAATTTTGTTGAAAGTGCCAGTGCTACAGGACTGGGTGTCAGTTCACTTGGGCGGGTGAAATCTCCCTGCCATAGAATTTGTATAGCAAAATGCTCCAAATCGCTAAAATCAACAAGATTACGAAGCCGCTTTTCTTCACTATATCGTGTACGATAATCCATAGTTAAATCAAAAAGAGATTTTATCACCGGCTGAAGGCTACATATGTCCTCACGCATTTTACCCGGATCGGTGAACAAAAAGCGTTTCTTCATGCGTTCTATACGCTGTTTAATTTCTTTGTCGCGCAAATCTTTAACTTTTAATCGTAAATCCTCATCTGTTGCTTCTTTTTCTTTGCCGCGATAGCTATAGATAGTGCTATGTTTTACTTCGATAAACGCATCGTAGAGCTTATCCAATTTGACATTGTTAGCCAATAATTTTTGCAGTCGGCGTATTATATCTTCATCTTCTTGTAAAGCGAAGAGATATTTTTCCGGCCCGTCGGGTAGTTTACATAGTTTGTAAGCACGTTGTACTGTGTTTAGAGCGGCGTTTAAAGATATTTCCATTTCTTCTTTAATAATATCAAGCCATAAAGAATCATCCAATGGAGTATTAAAGATGTCGATGTATTTATTTATGGTTTCTTCGGGAAAAGGCAGACTTTCGATAAAATCAAAAAGCCGCCTAATCAGCTTGTCTAAGCGATTGTCTTTTGTTTTGCCTCCACCAAAAGCCTCTACCAATTGCTTAAATGAAACAGCCATGGCAGAAGGTGTTTCCATAACCTCTTTGGCATAAGATTCTTCAAACAATGTTTCCATAACTTGGCTTTGCAGTAGGTTTAACTCTGTTTGATCTCCTATCCTAAAGCCGGGGTCTAGGTCTATACGATGAAAATTATCTTTTACCAGCCGCAGACAAAAGGCATGAATGGTAGAAATATTAGCCGCAGGCATTCGGGCAGACTGACGCAAAAGCCTTTCTAAAAGCTTATCGTCATTTTCAGTTTTTTCTGATTTCTCTAGTTTTTCTAATTCGTCTAATGACGAAGTTAGGGATTTTGTTATACGTTCTTTCATTTCTGCGGCAGCGGCTTCTGTAAAAGTTACTACCAGCAAGCGATCAATGTCGGTTGCTTCTTTTCCCTCTTTTTCTGTTATAAGCTTTAAAACCCGTTCAACTAAAACTCGTGTTTTGCCGGAACCCGCTGCTGCTGCCACTAAGATATTATCTGCACGGGTATCTATTGCTTGTTGTTGCTCATCAGTGAAATTCATTTTATCACCCCTAATAAAATTTATTTTTCTTAGTTTTTCTCAAAAATCCTTCAACACTATCACATTGGAATTCTAAAAAAGAAGCGATTGATTATATCTTATTTCCTAAAATCAATCGCTTCTTTTTTAAAATTTCTCATTTTCTAGCTAGATGTCAAGTTTTTGTTGCCATATTTTCAAAAACACCTTTTAAAGCAAAGTAACACTCATCAAAATGTTTTTTTGCAGGAACATATGCTTGGACGGCTTTAGGATCCGGCAAATGTTCTGATTTTATTTCGATAAAACGGTCGATGGCAGTAAAGTCTTTAAAAAGTCCAACGCCAACCCCACCAATAACAGCAGCACCCATAGATCCCGCTTCTTCTAACATGGCAGGAACCGTAATTTTTGCATTATAAATATCGGCCATAATTTGACGCCACACTGCGCCTTTAGCACCTCCACCAAGCACCATAATTTCATCAATAGGCACTTGAGTACGTAACACCTCCAGCACAATAGCCAAATTCATAGTAGCACCTTCTAATACACTTCTCAGCATATCACCGCGAGTGGTTTCCGGCTTTAGTCCAATAAAAGCACCTTTGGCATATGGATCCCAGCGGGGTGCCCTCTCGCCCAGCATATAGGGCAAAAAAATTATACCGTTTGATCCGGCAGAACTTTTTGCAATTTGGTCATTCATATAATCGTAAGGGGATTTTCCATGAAGGGTCGCCTCATGCGTCTCCATAGTGCAAATGGTATTTTTAAGCCAACTGTAAGCCCCTCCTGCATATTGCATAGTGCCATTGGGTGCATACAAACCGGGAATAGCATGTGCCCAAGTTACAGTGCGCATTTCCGGGTCATAAATGGGTTCTTCTGATGTTGTAGTAATCCAAGCTGATGTACCCATAGAGCAATATGTTTTGCCCGGACTTATGGAACCCGCTCCAACATTAGCAGTAACACCGTCCCCCGCTCCAATTACAACCGGGGTGCCAACAGCTAATCCACACATTGCGGCGGCTTCTTCTGTTACTCCACCTGCCACAAATGTAGAGGGCTTTAACTCCGGTAATTTATCCGGGTCAATATTTGCATGGCTAAGAATTTCCTCAGACCACCTAGAGTGTTTGATATCATAGCAGCCATTGCTATTACCGTCAGAAAAATCAGTATAAAATTTGCCTGTTAGGCGAAATACAATAAAATCCTTAGCGTTAAGGGTTTTATAAGTTTGTGCATAAATTTCCGGCTCATTGTCTCTAATCCACATTAATTTTTGGATAGCATAAGAAGCTGTATTACGATGTCCGACTATTTGATAAAAATCCCACTGAGAAATATGAGATTCAATCTGCTTAGCTTGGGCTTGGGCGCGTTGATCTGCCCAAATAATAGAAGGGCGCAACGGATTTCCTTGCTTATCTACACATAAGCAACCCATCATCTGGCCGGAAAAACTTACAGCAGCTACATCAACAGGATCAATATTAGCTGATGCCAGTAGGTTTTTACTGCTTTGGCAAACAGCTTGCCACCAATCTTCGGCATCTTGTTCTACCCATGTATCATTAAAATAATGAGTTCCATATGAAACTACCTCGCTACCGGCCATTTTACCATTTTCTGCAAAAAGAGTTGCTTTGTTGCCCGATGTCCCCAAATCATGAGCTAGTATATATTTCATATAAAGCTCTCCTTTTCTCCTTTTGTTAGCGTTCACTTTTTAAACACGTGCAATTTCATTTAATTTTGCTAACAATTCACCTTCAATAGGTATATGAAAGACTTCAGAAATGACTTGTGTCCAGCCATGAATAAAATAAATCCAGCCATCTTCTACCACAAGATTTTTAAGTTCCTTTTGATCAAGTGCCTGCTGCATAAATAGCAAATCACCACGATAATTAATTTCCCATGCAAGGCTATTCATAGGGTAAGATACAGTGTCAGTAGTAGGAGAACCGGGGGCATCTTTTCCCAATCCTGTGGCATTTACCACTAAAGAATATGGAGGAAGAGCAGCAATCAGTTCATCATTTTGAATTGGATTTGGGCAATGTTTGTAGTCTAAATTAATACGGCTTGCAATTTTCGCAAGATGATTTTCAGCAGATTCCAAACGTGGAGTACTTCTATTGCTAATGGTAATTTTACGAGGCACATTATCTCCATGTTTATCTTGGGCAAAATAAAGGCACATTGCGAGAGTGCTTCCACCTGCACCAAGTAATAGTACTTCTCCACTGTGATTCTTCCAAAAATTTGGAGGCACAAATGCTTCAAGAGCAAGTCCGCTGGAGATTGGATCTTTTGCATGTGCGCAAAATAATCCATTATTTTTAGAAAGAGAAGATACTTCTCCCAAAGTTTCAGCATAAGGGTCAATAAAATCGAACATATCTTGACAGGCTTTAAATAAGTCTATTTTATGTGTAGTAACAAGGGCACCCAGAGAGAGAGGGTCATTTTTTAAAAAATCGACTACTTCTCGGTAATCTTTTTCCGGTGCATGAAGGGGCAAATCAATACCTTTTATAACAGCATCAGAAAGCCCAAGAGCCTTTGCCCATTTAGGAAAAACCTTCATAATTGAAGAAGCCCCGGTGGTAACACCTATAAAATATAAAGTGGGCTGTGTCGCTTTTTCAAGTCTCTTGTTCATTTTATCAGCCCTCGTTTTCTAAATTCGCAGATAACATTATCTACTGCCATATTGCTCATAGTATCTACAGCACCTACTGTTGACGCCGCACAATGAGAACCTGCAATTACATTATCTAGCTCTAACAACTTGGAATCCTTAGCAGGTTCATGTTCAAAAACATCAATCCCTGCCCCTAAAATTACATTGTTTTTTAATGCCTCATACAAATCATCTTCATTAATGATACCGCCTCGGGCAGTATTTATAACGATTAAATTTGTGTTAGCTAACTTTAAGGACTCAGAATTAATAAGATTGCGAGTATCATCCGTCAGTGGCATATGCAAACTGATAAAGTCGCAAGTACGTATCATTTCATCTACTGTCATAAAAGATATATTATTTTCTTTAAGATATGTCTCATCAAGGTAAATATCATACCCATAAACAGCCATATTAAAGCCTTTGGCTCGTTCTGCAACACCACGGCCAATAGTGCCAAGGCCAACAATGCCAATCTTTTTGCCGTAAACATCTACGGCAACTTTTTTACTCCAATCTCCTTTACGACAGCCATTATCAATTTCTACCATTCTGCGGGCAACGGCAAGCAATAATGCAAAAGCATAATCTGCTACGGCATTGCTATTAGCATTTTGCGTTATAGTTACTGTAATGTTATGGTTTTCGCAATAGGATAAATCAATGTTATCTGTGCCAACACCGTATTTTGAAACAACTTTTATTTGTCCGGCAGCAAGAACATCTGCATCCATGGGGTCAATACCAAGAATGATCCCATCAACTTCTTTAACATGCGATATCATTTCTTCCTTACTCATAACACCGCCGGTAGGGTTTTTTACAATATCTATTCCGGCTTGCTTCAATTTTTCATAAGGTTCAGAGCTATACTGAGCAAATGAACGAGGTGTAATTAATATTTTTGGCATTATACTGCCCCTTTAACTTGTTTTTGTGGCAAGTCTAAAAGCAATGGTAAATATAAGTTTTTCATTACCTTAGTGCCATTTGGGATTATCTGCTATTGTCGGTTTACCATCTTGTTCAACGACTAGCTTACGAAAGCCCTTCTCTTCAATAGCACCATAATTATGCCCTGCATCCCCACGAAAAGTAAAAAAAGTGACCAAGGGAACATTTCCAACATTGATACTGCGGTGAGCATATCCTTTTGGTACATAAACCATCTCACCTGATGAAATGGGAAAAGCTCCCCAATCACCTGAAGAATTTTCAATCAACATCATTCCCGTACCGGAAAGCCCGTAATAAATCTCCGCAGTATCTAAAATTGTATGAAAGTGTCCTTTGGTCATAAAATACTCTTGACCTACTTTACCGGGATAACAAATAGATGTACCGGCAGCAAGATCCCCTTCATGGTTTGGTGCACCCAGCTCATAAAATTCGTACACCAAAGGATTGCTTTCTTTAACTAAATTTTCAAATGCAACATTGTCGTTATACATTCCACTCATTTGTGAAAGCATTCTGGTTGTGGACTTAGCATTGTTAGAGAGTCCGGTATTTAGGTCAAAATTTAAAGAAAATCCTTTTTGCCAGTCAAAATCCATAATTATCCTCCTAAGTTTATTCTTGCAATAATATACTTAAAGTAAAGTAGCGGGTTTAAGAAGTTAAAATTTGTTTAGCCAAGTCTGCGGCGGTAGCAGCATCCTCAGCATAATAGTCTGCCCCTATTGCTTTGCAAAAGTTTTCAGTAATAGGTGCGCCACCTACCATAAATACAACTTTTTCGCGGTCGCCTTTTTCTGTAAAAAGGTCTATTACATTTTTCATTTCATTCATAGTAGTAGTTAGAAGAGAGGAGCAAGCTACAATCTGTACCCCTTCTTGTTTATAAGCATCGTAGAATTTTTCTGCACTTACATTTGCACCTAAATCTATTACTTCTACGCCTTTACCTTCCAGCATTAAACGAACAAGATTTTTACCGATATCGTGTTGATCGCCTTTGACTGTGCCAATAGCAACCTTGCCAATGGGCTTAACGCCGCTTTTTACCAAATGGGGCTTTAGTACAGCTACTCCACTGTTCATGGCTCTGGCAGCAATAAGCACTTCAGGTACATAAACGTCGTTGGTTTTAAATTTTTCGCCAATAATATCCATTCCGGCAAGTAAGCCATCATTTAAGATATCTTCCGGCTTGTGACTGTCATCTAACGCCTTTTGAACCAATTCTGCTACTACATTGGCTTTACCTTTTTGCAGGTTTTCAGAAATTTCTTGTAAAATACTCATAATAGTCTCCTTCTATGCATTTAGTAATTCTTCAATTTCGGCATCTGTAAGAGCTTGCAGCATACCTTCTTCATTTTCTGCATCTTTATTAAAAACAGAATCTATAAGCTTACGCTTTTTATCCTGTAATGCCATAATTCTTTCTTCCAAGGTATTCATAGTTACTAGATTAAACACTTGTACAGCTTTATTTTGTCCTATCCGATAAGCTCTATCCGATGCTTGATCCATAACAGAAGGATTCCACCATGGATCATAGTGGATAACTATGTCTGCCCCTGTTAAATTGAGACCGGTGCCACCCGCTTTTAATGATAAAAGAAATACATCCCGCTCTCCGGCATTAAATTGATTAACCCTATCCATTCTATCATGTGCAGATGTTGAACCATCCAAATAAAAATAGGGAATGCCTGACTTGTCCAGGGCTTTTTGTAAAATAGATAACATCTCTGTAAACTGAGAAAATAACAAGCATCTATGGCCGGATTCTATAGCAAGTTCAATTGTTTCTAAGGCCAAATTAAGTTTTCCGCTTCCACCTCGATAATTTTCTAAGCATAAGCCGGGATAGCAGCATATTTGGCGCAAGCGGGTAAGTTGTGCCAATATCTGTAGACGTCCACCTTTAAAGGATTTATCATTAAGAAAACTTTTAAGTTCCCCCTTCGCCTTCATTAAATGTGCCATATATATTTTATTCTGCTCAGGAAGCATCTCGGCCATGAGGACTGTTTCAGTTTTAGAAGGAAGTTCATGTAAAACATTTTTTTTCAATCGCCTCAAAATAAATGGAGCTATTTGCGTTTTTAATCTGGCGACCTTTTCTTTGTTTCCATCTTTTGTAATAGGTATCTCATATAGTTTTGTAAATTTGCGTAAGCTATGAAGGTAGCCCGGCATAACAAAATCAAAAAGCGACCATAGTTCTGTTAGATTGTTTTCTATGGGGGTACCTGTTAAAGCAATACGATGTTCAGCAGGTATGGATTTAATCGCCTTAGCATTTTTGGTTGATGGATTTTTTATATTTTGAGCTTCATCCGCTATTATGTATTTATAACGGCCTTCTTGGTATATTTCTGTATCACGCTTCATAGAATCGTATGTGGTGATAAAGACGTTTACATCTTTTGCCATAAGAATTTCCAGACGCTTTTCCGGGGAGCCAACCACTACGGCATAATTTAGTTTTGGAGCAAATTTTTTGATTTCCGCAGACCAATTATATATCAAAGAAGTTGGTGCTACTACTAATGCAGGTAATTTTGTAAGGTTATCGCTTAATAGCAATGCAATTGCTTGCAAGGTTTTTCCTAGTCCCATATCATCTGCTAAAATGCCGCCAAATCCACAATTTATTAAGTTTTTAAGCCACTTATATCCTGCCTGTTGGTATGGGCGCATAATACCTTCCAAAGATTTTGGTATTGGATCCCCTTTTTGACTATGAAACTTATTCATTAATTTTTTAAATGAGTCATTTTGTGAGTCTACAATTCCATCTATATAAGGTGCCCTATAAACAGGTAGTGTCAGAACATCTTTTTGGATTTCCTTTTGGTCTATATCCAAGGAAGCAAGAGTCTCTGCCATAGCAATAGTAGAACTATCTGTTAATGACAAAAGCCTGCCATCTTTTAAGCGATGGTATTTCTTTTTAGTACGGTAAGAATCTAATGTTTCAGCCAGTTCTGCTAAAGTAAAATCGACACCTTGAACATAAATATCCAGCAAATTACCACGCATTCGTACTCCAATGCTACCTTCTCCAGCCTTAACAGTTTTTTTTCGCAAATTATCGGTTACATAAATCTCACTTTTTTCAAGGGCGTAAAGCTGCTCTATTCCAGCGGGAGAGTCACCCATAAAGGCAAAAATATTGTCACTGCCGGAGAGCCTGTAAATTCTATTTTCTACATCAGCTAAAAAACCCAGGCTTTCTAACAATCGTTTTATTGTGTATTCCCCTGCAATATCTCGAGGATCGTTATCTTCTCTTAGATCGAATGCATCAAATTGGTTATTTTCTCCATAATTAAAGACTATACGCCCAATAATATCACTAGCTTCTGTATCAAAATATATCTTAGCACAAAGTTGTGGGCAAAAGTTTTTTTCTATTAAATTTTTCTCTATCAAACCCATTTCATCCAGCTTTGGCATTACAGCGGAAATAAAACGACGATGCGCGTAACCTGTTAAAACTACTTGCCCGGATGCTTCTAAGGCATCTAATATTTGTTCAAGCAACTTTGCTCCCGCTTTATCCATACGATGTACTATGTTATTGGTTATAAAGTAGTAGTATTGTTGCCCTTGTAAAAAATGGTACTGTAATTTTGACCCCTTTATTGTTAATTCTTCATTGTCACAAGAAAGATTTGTTTTCACTGAAATATCAAATAAAATATTTGGCCTATCGGTGGTAAATTGTAAAAGAGAATCCCCTGTTTGGTCCGGATTTATCGCGCCCTCAATTACAGTATCTTTGCACAGTTCAAAAAATGTATCCATATTTCTGCAAGAAAGGGGAATTTCTCGGTTATCCTCTTTAGCAGCATATGGATAGTGAGTGGTAATACGTTTAACCATTTCATTATAAAGTTCATCTTCATGCCTTAAAAAATCTATCCAGCGTCGGCTAGACGCAGTAAAGGAAGAATAAGCATGATTAAACTCTAATCCATTACCATAACGAACAGTGGCTTCTTGATTAATAGCTTGTAAAAATTTTGGCAGGCTCTTTATTATATACATTCGGGAATAGCCAACGTAAAAGCTTAAATTTCCTTTTCCTTCACCTGCATATTGAAAATATGGTACCAATTTGGCAAGGCGAGTATTTTCCGTTTTAATTGGTATATCCAGGCTAGTATCTATTTCTTGTAATATTAACTTTTCTAAAGTATCTATAAGGGATTCTTGATTTTGTCGGTTTTTATTTGCACCGGAAATTTTGCCGTCTGATATGGCAAATAGTACCGCTACTACATGCCTACAACCACCTTGCCAAATACTTTGGCTTGCACAACTACAGTTATATCGCGTTAGCTCTCCATCATTATCAAAGTTTAAAGTTACGTCATAGTTGCGGTAATTGCCCTTGACTGCGGCTTTAATGGTTGTTGATTCACGTTGACGTTTAGCATGAAAGGATACAAGCTTACCTTCACGATAATAATTTTCCCCCCTGGTATACACATCTTCATTAGCACTAATATCTAAAATTTTACCATTTGATATGGCGTATCGCATAAAACAACACCTACGTATTAGGATTTGAAACATCTCAAAAAACCCGCTCCTAGGTAGCTAACAGCAGAAGATCCACTATTGCCGGGCGGGCTTTAGAATATAGCAAAAAAACGTTTGCTATGTTTAATTTTTTTATCACATTATATTGGTATCAACCAAATTAACAAGGTTCGTAATTTCCGGCTTAGTTATTTGAGCGTTTGCGCCTAATGACTTACCTTTAGAATACATTTCTTCAGTAATAAGAGAAGAGAATATGATAACCGGCAATGTACGTAACGCAGGGTCTTCTCTTATGTTTTTAAGCAACCTGTGACCATCCATCTGAGGCATTTCGATATCCGTTATAAGTATAGCTACTTGCTCAGAAATAGGTAAACCGGAGTTTTTTGCCCTAGTTAAAATATCCCAAGCTTCTTTTCCATTATGACAACAAGTAACATTAACATAACCGGCTTTTTCTAGGGACTCTAAAAGCAATCTTTCAAGCATGGGCGAATCTTCTGCAATTAACACAGGTTTCATATTTTTATTGCGATGCCCCAGTTTGTCAATATCACTTACCTGAATACCTGAAGAAGGGCTAATGTCTACAATAATTTTTTCAAAATCTATGATGGTAATAAGACGACCATCAATATTTGCAATACCTGTTGCTAAACCTTCTTCTCCGCCATAGATAGCCGAATCCGGCTTTTCTATAGCAGTCCACGAGATACGTTGAATAGCCTTAACATCGTGTACATGGAAAGCAGTGTGAACTTTATTAAATGTGGTAACAATTAAAATGTCGTGCTCTTCATAATCAGAAGGGGGCAACCCCATATATGCCGCAAGATTAATAACCGTCATAATTTCATCACGGGGTCTAAATACCCCTTCTACAAAGGGATTTGAATTGGGCATGGGAGTAACGGGAAACACTCCATATTTTATAATTTCGTCCACCTTGGCCACATTTATGCCAAAATGCTGGCCTGCTACGGTAAACTCCATAAGCTCAAGTTCGTTAGTACCGCTTTCCAGCAGGATTTCTTTTTTGTTATCTATCATTGGAGATCCTCCTTCTCTCTGGAACATCTTTATATGTTATTATAGCATGGTATAATTTTTTCACAATAACAAATTATACGAAATTTTCTAATGAAGTACTCCACTGAAGCACTCCACTAAAAAACTGTTCCACTAATTGCTTGTTTGTGGTAAAGTGCTATAAGAATAATTAGCAAAGGAGAAGTAGCTAGTGTGCGGTTTTTGCGGATTTACTGTTACAGATGATATAAGAAGGACTAGAGTCATACAAGATATGATGAATAAAATAATACATCGGGGGCCGGATTCTTTTGGCACCTATGTAAACGACGATATTGTTTTAGGCTTTCGCCGTTTGGCTATTATTGGCTTAGAGGACGGAGACCAGCCTATTTATAACGAAGATCGCTCTTTAGTCCTTATGTTTAATGGTGCAATATATAACTACATGTCTCTTAGAGAGGCTATGCTTGAGCGGGGGCACGTATTTAACACAAATACAGATGGTGAATGTCTTTTGCACCTATATGAAGAATATGGTGCTAAGATGTTGTCATATTTGCGTGGTATGTTTGCCTTTATTATTTATGATTCAGGTAATAAAACGCTATTTGCTGCAAGAGATTTTTTTGGCATTAAGCCTTTTTATTATGGCTATTGTAATGCTGAATCAGAATCAAATAAAACATTTTTATTTGGTTCTGAAATTAAAAGTTTTTTTGCGCACCCGGATTTTAAGCCAATCCTTAATGAAGAAGCTTTGGCACAGTATCTGACTTTCCAATACTCTGTATTGCCGGAAACATTTTTTAAAGGGGTATTTAAATTGCCTGCCGGTCATTATATGGTATATAAAGATGGAGAGGTAGAAATTCAACGGTATTTTTCACCTAAGTTTAACCCTGCCGATATGACCCTGGAAATGGCTATAAATGCTATAGACAATGTTATAGGTGATTCTATTGAAGCCCATATGGCCAGCGATGTTGAGGTAGGATCATTCCTTTCAAGTGGTGTAGACTCCAGCCTTACAGCCGCCCGTTTTGGCGGTCAACGTTGCTTTACTGTTGGATTTGATTACGAGCACTATAACGAAATAGCATATGCACGGGAGCTTACAGAAAAACTTGAAATAACGCACCATCCTAAAACTATCACCACAGAGGAATACTGGGAGGCTCTTCCTAAAGTACAATATCATATGGACGAGCCTTTGGCAGATCCTTCTGCTGTTGCCTTCTATTTTGCAAGCCAAGAAGCCGCACAGCATGTAAAAGTGGCAATGTCCGGTGAAGGGGTTGACGAGTTCTTTGGAGGGTACAATATATACAAAGAACCTTTAGATTTAAAAATTTTAACAGCTCTTCCGACACCTTTCCGTAAAACACTTGGAAATATAGCAAAAGTATTTCCTTTTGCAATCAAGGGTAGAAATTTCTTCATACGAGGTAGTAAGACAGTAGAAGAAAGATTTATTGGAAATGCCTATATTTTTAGCAAGGAAGAGCGCGAGATTTTGCTAAAACAAGATTTAGGAGTACATCCTCAAGAAATTACAAAATCTATCTTTCGAGGGGCTAGTCCTGCGGATGATATTACAAAAATGCAGCATTTGGATATCCATTTGTGGTTGGTGGGTGATATCCTTCTTAAAGCAGATAAAATGAGCATGGCTCATTCTTTAGAAGTACGTACGCCTTATTTGGATAAAGAAGTATTTAAGGTTGCTTCACGTATTCCTACAGCTTTAAGGGTTAACCGTAGCGGCACTAAATATGCTTTCCGTAGGGTGGCGGCAAAATATTTGCCGGAATCTTCTGCTAAGCGTAAAAAGTTAGGGTTTCCTGTACCAATCCGAGTTTGGCTGCGTGAAGATAAATATTACAATATAGTCAACGAATATTTCACCGGTGAGGCCGCAGAAAAATATTTTAATACTGATGCTTTGGTCGCATTGTTAAATGAACATAAAAACAATAAAAAAGATAATAGCCGTAAAATATGGACAGTGTTTATGTTTTTATTGTGGCATAAGCAATTTCTTGAGGCATGATATACGAGAGTTTTTCGCTTAATGATACAATGACCCTTGCAAAAGACATTGCTAAAAAGGCAAAAGTCGGGGATATAATATGCCTAAGCGGGGAACTGGGGGCGGGTAAAACTGCTTTTGCGAAGGGTTTTGCCCAAGGGCTTGGAATATCTGATCATATAAGCAGCCCTACTTTTACTTTGATGCAGTTGTATGACCATGGACGCTTGCCTTTATATCACTTTGATCTCTATAGATTAGCAGAAGAAATGACCACATCATATCATTCAACCGATGACAAAATGAGACCGATTGAACAGATAGATGAATGGATATTAGATGACATTGGTTTCTTTGAATACTTAAACTCAAATGGAATTTGTTTGATAGAATGGGCAGAACATGCGCAACATTTAATACCAAGTACTGCAATCTGGATTAGGATCAGGAGGGTATATGATGGAAGCATTGCAGAAAAAAGAACGATACACATATGCGGACTATGAGCAATGGGGAGATGATTATCCCCGTTGTGAATTGATAGATGGTGTAGTTTATATGATGGCATCACCATCGCGGGTGCATCAGCAAATAAGTGGACGACTACTTTTTCAGCTACAACTATTTTTACATGGTAAAACATGTGAGGTCTATCATGCACCTTTTGATGTAAGGCTTAATTATGCTGCTGCTGACGATACTGTTGTACAACCTGATCTTTTAGTGGTATGTGACATGTCTAAATTGGAAAACGGAAAACATTGCTTAGGTGCCCCGGATCTTGTTATTGAGATACTTTCGCCGTCCAATACAGACCGCGATATGATGACAAAATTCAAAAAATATCTAAAAGCAAAAGTGCGTGAATATTGGGTTGTAGACACAGATGACAAAACCGTAGTGGCCTATAGGCTTTTAGATACCCAATATATAGCAACCGTCTACGAAGCAAATGATGAAATCCCGGTAGTGGTTTTAGAAGGTTGTGCAATCCGCCTAAGTGAGGTTTTTGCAGAATGAAAATCTTAGCACTTGATACCTCCGGCACCATAGCAAGTGCGGCTTTGATGGACGAATACATAGTCATGGCCGAATCTTCTGTAACTTTATCAAATGGTGGCCCATCTGCTTCAGAAACTTTACTTCCAATGGTAGACAAGCTATTTAAAACAACAAAATTATCATTAGAAGATGTGGACTACATTGCTTGCACATGTGGCCCCGGCTCATTTACAGGTTTACGCATAGGGGCAGCAACTGCTAAAGGTTTGGCCTTTGCATCCGGCAAGCCACTTATTGCTGTCCCTACCTTGGATGCTATGGCATATACTATAACATCTTTATCTTCTTCCTCCATTTGGGCAGTACCTATGATGGATGCTCGTAGAGGTCAGGTTTACTCAGCCATTTACTGTGGAGACAACCGCACTACCGACTACCTGGCCGAACCTGTGGAAGTTGTGCTTCAAATGCTTAAAGACAAAATTGAACCAAGCACTCACATTGCATTTATGGGAAATGGAGCAATTTTACATCGCAACCTCATTACAAATGAAAGCTGGCCGGAGGGTATTACTCTGTCTTTTCAAGATCGTAACAGTGCCGCATCAGTGGGTGGCAATGCTCTTACAATGGCTGGACATGGTGATTATATCGCTGAAAAAGATTTTTCCCTAATGTATATCCGAAAGCCCCAAGCACAGCGAGAATTAGAAGGTAAAGCTAAATGATTCACATAACTGACATGACTTTGGATCACTTGGATGCAGTTTGTGCTTTAGAATCCCGTTGCTTTGCCATTCCATGGTCAAGAAATCAACTGCATAAAGAAATCACAGAGAATAAACATGCAATATATAAAGTAGCTTTGATTCCGCCGGGAGAAATTGCCGGATACGCTAGCCTTTGGCATATAGTTAACGAAGGGCATATTAATAATATCGCCATTGACGAACCCTATCGACGCCAAGGCATAGCATCTCTACTGCTGGACTCTTTTATTGACTTAGCTGTAGAAAAAGAAATGATTGGGCTTACCTTAGAAGTAAGGGTAAGCAATATTGCAGCTTTACAGTTGTACCAAAAGTACGGCTTTAAACAGGAAGGCTTACGAAAGGGCTACTATGCTGATACCGGCGAAGATGCCCTTATTATGTGGAAATACTTGATATCTCAAAATCTAATAGAGGTAGAATAAATGGAACTCAAATGGAATCAACTTAAATATTTTTGTGATAAATTATCCGACACTGAGGAGTGTATAGAAACTTCCAACCCTCCCGGTCTGATTGGACAAAAACGAGCAGCAGAAGCACTAAATCTTGGCTTAATAATGAAGCATAAAGGCTACAACATATACATTACAGGCCAACCCGGCGAAGGACGCACTTCTTTTGCTAAAAATTTTGCAGAAAAAAAAGCCAAGCAAGAAGCTGCCCCGCCAGACCTTATGTATGTATATAATTTTCAAAATCCTAAATGCCCTAAACTATTGCAAATGCCTGCCGGTATGGGGCGTACTTTGCAAGAACAGATGAATGAACTTCTGGATCGTCTTATTAACGAGCTGCCAAAATCTTTTACTAATCGAGATTTTGAAGCGAAAAAAAATGACATCGTAAAAATGTTTCAGCAACAACGAGACGAGATTATTAGTGAGATGACGGAAGAGGCAAAAAAGCAAGAATTTGGTGTTAAAAACACTAACAGCGGCATATACTTTATGCCTATTATTGATGGTGTTGTTATAGATGAAGATCAATACGACGAGCTTACCCAAGAGCAAAGAGATAGTATTTCAAAAAATTCTGAATCCATACAAAAACGAGCCGCAGAAGTTATGCGCCAAATCAAGGATATTGAAAAAAACACCCGTAAAGAAGTAGAGGATCTTGAATATTCTATCGGATTATTTACTGTAGGGCATCATATTAACTCTGTAATGCAGGAATATGAAGATCATCCTCTTGTCATAGAATATCTAAAGGCTGTTAAAGAAGATATTTTAGATAATCTTGAAGATTTTATTGCAGAAGAGCAGGAAGAAGAGGATCCTATTTCAGCTTATCTTCCTTGGTCAACTAAAAAAAATGCAGATGAAAATTTCACTAAATATAAAATTAATTTGTTAACAAGCCATGATTCAGACAGCGGTGCTCCTGTAGTAGTAGACTTTAACCCCACCTATACCAATTTAGTAGGCGAGGTCGAATACGACAACGAGTACGGCAACTTCTCCACAGATTTTATGAAAATTAAACCCGGCCTACTCCATAAAGCCAATGGGGGCTATTTAATTTTACAGGCGCAAGATATTTTAACAAACCATCATGCCTGGGAGGCTTTGCGTCGCACTTTGTTAACAGGCAAAATTGTAACAGAACCCTTGCGGGAATATAGTACCGGGGTAGCTGTAAGTAGCGTAAAACCTGAGCCAATACCCATAGATGTCAAAATTATTATTATAGGTAGTAGCTGGTACTATAGCTTGCTATATGATTTTGATGACCAGTTTGAAAAGCTGTTTCGTATTCGGGTAGATTTTGATTATGAGATGAAGCTTAATAACGAGCATCTTAAAGATATAACTGCATTTGTACGCTGTTTTGCAAAAGAAGCAAATGTGTCGGAAATTGAACCGGCGGCCATATGTCGCTTAATTGAATATGCCTCCAGGCTGGCAGAGCGTCAAGATCGTTTAACCACATGCTTTCATAAATTAGCAGAAATTATCCACGAGGCTGCTGCATGGGCACAACAAGATGATTCTGCAAAAGTGACGGATTATTATATAACCAAAGCTATTCAAAAGCGAATGTACCGCCTTAATATGTATGAAGAAAAACTCTCTGAAATGATAGAAGATGGTACTATCATGATTGATACAGATGGCGAAAAAGTGGGGCAAATTAACGGTTTGGCAGTAATTGATATAAACGATTATGCTTTTGCAAAACCTTCCAGGATAACGGCCACCACCTATATGGGTAAAGCCGGTATTGTTAACATTGAAAAAGAAGCGGAAATGTCCGGGCGCATACATGATAAAGGCGTGCAAGTTATGATTGGTTATCTTGGCAAAACTTATGCTCAAGAATTTCCATTGTCTTTATCATGCCGCATAGGCTTTGAGCAAAATTACAGTGGCATAGATGGCGACAGTGCTTCGAGTACAGAGCTTTATGCTGTGTTGTCCAGCTTGTCCGGATTGCCTATACGCCAAAATATCGCTGTTACGGGAAGTATTAATCAACATGGTGAAATCCAGCCTATCGGTGGAGCCACGTACAAAATAGAAGGATTTTTTGACCTATGTAACAAACGCGGCCTTACCGGTGAGCAGGGAGTTATCATTCCTAAGCAAAATATCCGGGATTTGGTTCTTAATGATGATGTTATTGAAGCGGTTAGGGAAGGGAAATTTCATATATATGCCATTGGTCATGTAAATGAAGGTATTTCTATTTTGACAGGCGTTCTTGCCGGAGAAGCTGATGCTCATGGACGATATCCAATAGATTCTGTGCATGGTAAAGTACTAAAACGTCTTAAAACCTATCACAAACGAGCATTAAAAAGTGATGGTAGCGAATAATAGATTTTCAATCGGAATTGCTATAAAAAAATGCTCCCCAAGTTCTTAGCTCGGGGGGCATTTTATCTGCATTCATGGTATGAAAAAATATTTTTAAAAAAATGTAATCAAACTGTAATATTTCTGTTTTTGGATGGTTTATATGGGTAAGCAACTAAAAATCGAAAGGATGACAACCATGAAAACCACTATTTTACTTTTTGCAGTAATGATGACATTAGCAGCTTGCGGTGCCGGAGAACCTCGCCCGGCTCCTGCCCCAAGCGCACAGCACCAAGCTATTCCTACGGCACCGCCTGCACCTCAAATTGTAAGTTTGCCCGCAGCAACAGATTCCTCTTGGGATATGGCAGTAGGAGAAGATCATGACTCGTTTAGCAATGATCCATTCCGTGATGAGCAGTACCTTCCCATAGATGAAAACATATGGGCCAACCCTGAAACGGATCCCGCTGTAACCTTTACTTTGCAAATAGATACTGCTTCTTACAGAAATGTAGCACGGTTTATCAATAGCGGACACAGGCCACCGGCAGATGCGGTTCGCGTTGCCGAAATGATCAACTACTTTAATTATGATATAGTTTTGCCAACTAACGATACACCTTTTTCAATATATACCGAAATTGGGCCTTCGCCTTTTAACGACAATAAACATCTAGCCTTCGTACGAGTGCGAGCCGGAGACATAGACAGATCTGATCTGCCGGGCAGCAATCTTACATTTTTGATTGATACATCCGGTTCTATGGCACCCGCAAATAGATTGCCATTATTGCAACAATCTCTTGGTCTGCTTGTAGAAAATTTGAACGAACGGGACATTGTATCTGTTGTAACATATGCAGGTTGTGCAAGGGTTCTTTTGGACAGTATTCCGGGCTATAGGCATGATTATATTATGTCTGCAATAAATAGCCTAAGAGCGCGTGGTAGTACTGCCGGTGGGCCGGGCATAGTCAAAGCTTATGAGCTGGCTACACAAAATTTTAATCCTGAAATGAACAATCGTATAATCCTTGCTACTGACGGCGACTTCAATGTGGGAGTATCTACCACCCGGGAATTAGAAGAGTTGATGTCGGAACATCGCCGGCGTGGTATCCATATGACCATTTTAGGTTTTGGTATGGGCAATTTAAGGGATAACAACATGGAAACTATAGCCAAAAATGGCAATGGAGCATACCATTATATTGACACTATTCAGGCGGCTCATAAGATTTTTGTGGAAGAATTAATATCAAATCTTTTTGTGATTGCTGAAGAAGTACGGGCACAAGTGGAATTTAATCCGTCAGTAATAGAAAGCTATAGATTAATAGGCTACGAGAACCGCTTAATGGAAAATGAAGATTTTGATAATGACGAGCGTGATGCCGGTCAGGTTGGGGTAGGCTCTGATTTAGTAATAATGTTTGAAATTGGCCTGCGAAATGATATGATAAACCTGGGATTTGATGGAGAATTATTTGAAGTGCGTATCCGCTACAAAGAGCCTGACGAGCACGAAAGCCGCCTAATAACCATACCCGTCTATCAAAACAGGATACTTGATGAAAACTCAAGCGACTTTACCTTTGCGGCATCTGTAGCCGCGTTTGGGCATATCCTGAGAAACTCTGAAATGCGTGGGCGTGTTGAACTTACAGATATATTAAGTTTGGCAAGAGATAGTGTAGGTATTGATACTCATGGGCACAGAAGAGCCTTTATAGAGCTGGTGGAACGATATCAACGTATAATTTAATGTAGCAGGGTCTAGTACAGCCGCATAACTTTAAAATGCTTAGTGGATTAAAGTTATGCGGCTTTTTCTAATCCCGAGTAAATTACTTGACATTATATCCGGGTATTTGCTATATTTAATCCTGCAATCCTAAAGATACAAAAGGCGGTGATACCATTAAAATATCAACCCGAGGCCGATACGGCCTACGCGCCTTGGTAGAACTGGCCACTTGTGAGAAAGATACCTGTTTGCCTCTGCGAACCATTGCAGAGCGTCATGGCATGTCTGAATTCTACTTAGAACAGCTATTTGCCCCCCTAAAAAAAGCCGGTATAGTAAAAAGCATCCGTGGCTCTCAAGGTGGCTACAAACTAAACCATTCTCCGGATGCCATTACTGCCGGAGATGTAATACGTGTGCTGGAAGGCACTTTATCTCCGGTAGATTGTTTGGATGATGAAAACTACGAATGTCCTGCTGCCGATTGCAAAACCTGCAACACTAAACTTGTTTGGGAAAAATTACATGCAGGAGTAAGCGAGGTACTGGATACTATACGGCTGTCAGACCTAATATAGCATGAAAGTAGGAGTAAAATTAAAATGAATCCACCAAAAAAAGTTTTGTATTTTGATAATGCAGCAACAACTCCTCTTCACCCAAAAGTTTTAGAGCATATGATGCCTTATCTTACAGAACAATATGGTAATCCATCCGGTGTATACAGTTTTGCACGGGAAGTTCGCAAGGGCATAGAACATGCCAGAGAGCAAGTAGCCGAAGCCATATTTGCCCGGCCCGGAGAAATTTTTTTTACAAGCAGTGGTACAGAGGCAAATAATTGGGTTCTTAAAGGTGTGGTAGAAACATTGCAGCACAAAGGTGGTCATATCATCACAACAGCAATAGAACACCATGCCATCACTCATGTAAGCTCTGCTCTTTCCAAGCAAGGTGTAGAAATCACCTATCTACCTGTAGATAATGAGGGCTTTGTTTCACCAAGTGATCTAATTGCGGCTATCCGACCGGATACAATACTAATATCTATCATGTGGGCAAATAATGAAATAGGAACCATCCAGCCTATCCCGGAGCTTAGTGCCATAGCCAAATCACGTGGGGTATTGTTCCATACAGACGCTGTTCAAGCAGTTGGGCATATTCCTGTAAATGTAGAAAATTTACCGATAGACTTTCTTACTATGTCTGCCCATAAATTTAGTGGGCCTAAAGGCGTAGGAGCTTTATATATACGCAAGGGTACCAAGGTTAATTCAATCCTTTTTGGAGGGGCGCAAGAAAAAAATCGCCGAGCCGGCACCGAAAATGTAGCAGGCATTATCGGCATGGGGGCAGCATTAAACCTTGCTGTAGCAAATTTGAAAGAGGAGCAAGAAAAAGTCACAATGCTAAGAGATTATCTGATAGAACGCATTGAAACAACAATACCAAAGGTTGCATTAAATGGCCCTCGTGCTGAGAATACAAGGCTTCCGGGCAATGTTAATTTTTCTTTTGATTATATTGAAGGAGAATCTTTGCTTTTGCTGCTTGATATGCAAGGTTGTTGTGCTTCCAGTGGATCGGCATGTTCATCAGCTTCTTTAGAACCTTCTCATGTACTGCTGTCCTTGGGAATCTCTCATGAAAAGGCTCATGGATCAATAAGATTTTCACTGGGAAGAGAAAATACTCGTGAAGAAATAGATCAGCTAATGGAGATTTTGCCCAAGCAAGTTAAACAATTACGAGCTATGTCACCTTTAGCAGAAGAAGCTGAAACATCAAAAGCAGAATACGAATTATAGTATTGATAAAGGAGCTATCCATGGAATACAATGATATGGTTATGGATCATTTCTCTAACCCTCGCAATGTAGGCACTATAGAAGATGCCAGTGGAGTGGGCACCGTAGGTAATGCCCAATGCGGCGATATTATGAAAGTTTACCTTAAAATTGAAGGCGATGTAGTGCAAGATGCCAAATTTAAGACATTTGGATGTGGGGCGGCAGTAGCTACCTCCAGCATGGCTACAGAATTAATTATTGGTAAGACTATTAAAGAAGCATTGCAAATTACAAACAAAACAGTTTTGGACGCTTTGGGCGGATTACCTTCTGCAAAAGTTCACTGCTCATGTTTAGCAGAAGAAGCTTTACATGCTGCATTATGGGATTATGCTCAAAAAAATGATATCATTATAGAAGGAATAAAAATCCCGGTTGAAACTCACTAACCATATAGTGAACTTTATAAAAAATTGGATGATTTTTCTTAGAACTTTGTACAAATTTATTTGTAAAATTTCCTAATGTTGTGCTATAATGCTGTAACCACTGTAAGTATATAGACAGATTGGTGAAAATTTTAGAGACGGGGGTGACGGTATGCGTAAAAAAGAAATGATTGCTATGTTATTGGCAGGTGGACAAGGTAGCAGACTAGGCGTATTAACGGCAACCAAAGCTAAACCTGCTCTTTCCTTTGGTGGAAAGTATAAAATTATTGATTTTGCCATGAGTAACTGCATTAATTCGGGCGTGGATACAGTTGGAGTATTAACCCAATACCTGCCCTTGCAATTGAACCAACATATTGGTATAGGTATACCATGGGACTTGGATAGGCGTAACGGTGGTGTTACTATTTTGGCACCTCACGTTAAAGGAGATCAGGGAGAGTGGTACTCCGGTACAGCTAATGCAATATATCAAAATATTAGCTTTATCAATAACTACAACCCGGATTATGTGCTAATTTTGGGTGGAGACCATATCTATAAAATGGATTATTCGGATATGCTTAGTTTTCACAAAAAAAGCAAAGCAGATGTTACCATAGCGGTTCAGGAGGTTTCTTTAGAAGAAGCAAGCCGTATGGGAATCATGAATGCAGACGAAAACGACTCAATTTATGAATTTGAAGAAAAACCTAAAAATCCAAAAAGCAACTTAGCCTCTATGGGTATCTACATTTTTAGTTGGTCAATCCTAAGGGAGGCACTGGAAGCGGATCGTCTGGTGCATTCAGACAGTGACTTTGGCAAGCATATTATTCCTATGCTGTTGGAGCAAAATAAGCGTCTGTCCGCTTACCGCTTTAATGAGTATTGGAAAGATGTAGGTACAGTAGAATCCTATTGGATGGCCAATATGGATTTGATTCAAACCTTGCCGGACTTTAACTTGTACGAGGATTTTTGGAAAATATATACTGACAGTGATCATCAACCGCCGGTATATACAGGTCTCAATTCTGAGACATCAACCAGTATAATTTCTGAAGGTAGCGAAATTATGGGAAGGGTTCGTAACTCTGTTGTAGGGCCGGAGGTGATAATAGAAGAAGGGGCTTTGGTTCAAGATTCTATTATAATGGGTCGCTGTGTTATAGGAAAAAATTCTATTTTAGAGCGTTGTATTATAGACAACTCTTGCGTTGTTGGAGATGATGTAAGTATAGGAGTTGGAGATAATATCCCAAACAAAAACAAGCCTCATGTCTATGATTCGGGAATAACTGTATTAGGTGAGTCTACAAACATCCCAAATGGCGTTAAAATCGGTAAAAATTGTGTAGTATATGGCTCTACAACATTGGAAGATTATGCAGACGGGCAATTATTAAGTGGTAACGATATCATACGGGGATCGGAGGGAGAGATTTGAAAGCAATAGGAATCATTTTAGCCGGCGGTGGCAACAACAAGCGACTTGGCAAACTAACAGAACAAAGAGCTTCATCTGCTATGCCTGTAGGTGGTTGCTATCGTTGTGTTGACTTTACACTAAGTAATATGGCAAACTCCGGTATAGGCAAAGTCGCGATTATTACCCAATACAATTCACGATCTCTCCACGATCATCTTTCATCTTCAAAATGGTGGGATTTAGGTCGTAAACAAGGTGGACTATTTATATTTTCCCCTTATTTATCTGACGAAAACTCATACTGGTTTAGGGGCACCGCAGATTGTATCTATCAAAACATTACTTATCTGAAGCGTAGTAACGAGCAATATGTAGTTATCGCTTCCGGAAACAGTGTTCATAAGATAGATTACAATGAAGTGATACAACACCACGTAGAAAAAGAAGCAGATATAACCATTGTATACTCCAAGGCAAAAGATGGTGACGACATTCGTCAATATGGAGTAATGGCCATGGATGACTCCGGCAGAGTAATTGATTTTGAAGAAAAACCATTAGAGCCACAATCGGATCATGTATCCCTTGGCGTATATGTTATTTCACGTACTTTGCTAATCAAGCTTTTGGAATCTCTTAATGCCGAAGGCAGATATGACTTATCTCAAGATGTTTTTATGAGATATAAAAAGAGGTTGCGCATCTTTGGATATCACCATGAAGGCTACTGGCAAACATTAAACAGTATCCGAAGCTACTATGAATGCAACATGGATTTTTTGAAACGAGATATACGCGATTTGTTTAATCGCCAATATCCATATATAGATACCAAGCCCAAAGATGAGCCTCCTGCTAAATATAATATAGGTGCAAATATTATAGATAGCCTGGCAGGCAGTGGCGCAATTTTAAATGGGAATGTGTATCATTCAGTATTGTTCCGCAAAGTGTATACAGGCGAAGGATCATCCATTAAAAACTCTATTCTTATGGATGGTTGCTATATAGGAAACAACTGCCAAGTAGAAAATGCTATATTGGATAAAGAAGTAGTCTTATCTGATGGAAAGCAAATTATAGGTGTAGGCGATGAACCTGTGATAATCACCAAGAGAGCAGTATTATAACATTTATACTTTCAATGGTACTTTTAGAATGTATAAGGGGGTTGCAAAAAACACGAGCGACCAAAAAACAAGTGTTTATGTGGGTTTGCGGGTGCTAAAAAATCTAAAATTTTAGTCATAAAAGAGCATATCGTCAACATAGCCTGTCTTTTGCAAGATAAAAGTGTAGTAAATTTGAAGATATTTTTGTAGTAGCACCAGAGCAAAACATTTCAGTAGCGTCAAGGGCGCGAAGCGTGTGCTTTAGCCCATTTACCCTTGACGCGGTGCGATAAAAAACACACTGTCCTATGGGGGTGGGGCTTAATGCCCCACCCTGCCAAAGTGGTGGGCGGGGGTCTGGGGGATCCGTATTCCCCCCGGCGGGGTTTGGGGCAGAGTCCCATATGCACTAACTTAAAGTAATGATTCCAAACCAAGAGAAAAAATGCTACCCTAAAAGAGGGTGAGATGAAATGGAAACAAGGAAAACAAATGTTGAGGAACTAATCGAAAGGCTGCCAA